>JAIWHJ010000052.1:0-8557 GCA_048629695.1 Promethearchaeota archaeon | reverse complement strand
CTTAAATGGTCATAAAGTTCACTCAGGGGGCGGGGAAGAAGTTCGCCTTTTTTGCCATAGTCCTGAAGAAGACCATGAATCGCTTTTATATCCTTTATATTTGCTTTCCTGATCATAGAGTTCACCGATGACTGATAAATACCAAAAAATACTTTAGAGACCAATCAGGCGACACCCCGATTGGCGCATAACTTTGCTGTCCCACCCCACCCGCCTAAAACCAACAACATAATCAGACTCGCCACATAACGTCTCGCCCCTGTTTTCCTTGTTCCAGGGCGAACCTTAAAACCCAATATCATTCTCTAAAAAGCTGAAATATTCCGTACCATTGAAAATGATATGATCCAGTACGGTTATGCCCATAATTTCCCCGGCCTGCCGTAATCGCTGTGTCGTTTCAATGTCTTGCTCGGATGGGTTTAGCGCACCGGCTGGATGATTGTGTGCCAGGATCACGGCCGATGCACGATCAATAAGCGGATCGGCAAACACCTCTCGCGGGTGTACATGGCTTCTGTCAACAAGGCCGATGGAAACAACCCGGATATTGATAATCTCATTTGCGCCGTTAACCGAGGCGCAGAGAAAATGTTCTTGTTTTCGGTCTACGTAATGCCTGATATATGGGACCAAATCGGCGGGGGTTTCAATGCGGATTCCTTCCGGGCGGATGCGGCGGCGGGAAAACTCAGTAGCAGCCAGAATCAGAGCAGCCTTGGCATTGCCGATGCCGTCAAACTTTACAAGATCATCGACCGATAATTTTGCCCCTTTTTCATCAATGACCGGGATCATTTTTTTGGCAAGCGTGATGGCATCGTGCCTGCGAGAACCTTTACCTATGAGTACGGCAAGCAACTCATGGTCAGTGAGGGCAACGGCCCCACGTTCAATGAGCTTTTCTCGCGGCCGTTCATGTTCCGGCAGATTTTTGATATTCCTTTTCGCCATAATACGTTACGCCGCTGCTTGCAACCCATGATGAATAATTGTTAATGCCATAGTGTCAAAAATTGCCCCCGTATCAATATATTTGGGATCAGCAAGCTCTTCATACCGGTTCCGCTCTTCATACGCATCCTGTATCGAATAATTCACCTGACCGGCATAGGTTTTTTCAAGATAATAGATATCTTCCTTATGGGCGGCAATTGTGGTCTGGATTTCCTCATCATGCATCTTTTCTTCGGTTACTTCCTTGATGTACAGGGCCTCTTCATCGCTGATCTGAAATTTTTTGCTGATCGTCTCTATCATGTCCTGTACCGAGACTTTTTTAGGGGGTGGTCCGCCACCGCCTTTTCGCCCTTTTTTCAGTTTTATTTTTCCGGAAATGGCCACTTCCCCTTTATACTGCACACTGGCCTTGACCACACTTGTTCGTCGCACCTGTTTCATGAGGTCTGAAACCGATCCATGCTTGATGAGCTGTGGGCCAACATATTCAGCAAAAGCGGCAAAGATGCCGATGTGTTCGGGATAGGTAAAAAAACAGGTCAGGAAATGATAACTTTTTACAAACCGGGCCAGCAGATAGACAAATTTTTTCCGGTCATCAAATTTGGCAATCCGATCCTGAAATCTCTTGCGTAAACCATTTACCGTAAACTGCAGTTGCGCGTCTTTACCCGCCGCAATGAGCTGCACTATTTTTGCGGCATCGTCAGGGCTGAAAACTCCGCTCTTTATTATCTCGTCGTAATAGTTGACACATTGCTGCTTATCAGGTTCAGAGCCTTCAAACGGAGTGCCTTTGCGGTACTTATTAAAGGCCTTTAAAATTGCATGGGCATTGTTGGTAAAATCGACAACCACAACGGTATCTTTGTTGTCATGACACCGATTCAATCGGGATACGGTTTGCACGGCATTGCGGTCGACCACCGCTTTGTCTAAAAACATTCCGGCCAGCAGATGCTGGTCAAAACCGGTCAGGAACTTACTTGCTACCACCATCAGGCGAAAATCTTCCCCCTCAAAGCGGTCTTCAATAAACTCGCCGGGCAGCAAACCGTTCACCTGGACTTCAGTAATGGATTGATTGGTCTCGGGGTGGATAAAGTCGGAAAAGGCATACAACACCTTATAGTCAGCGCTTTCACGCTCTTTAAGCTTATCTTTTATAATCTGAAAATATCGCAAGCCGGCTGGCCGGGAGCTGGTAACGATCATTGCCTTGGCGTGGCCGTCAATCAACGGTTTAATCTTTTCTTCAAATATGCGGAGCATAACTTCGGCCTTATACTGGATAAGACCCTCGTCTTGAAAGGCAACGTTTTTCAATGCCTTGCTTACCACTCCGGCGGGATAAAGCTTTTCTTCATCTGCAGCGGGAATTATGTCGCAATGCAAGTTATAAAGGGTTTTATAGGAAATAATGCTGGTGGCCACATCCACAATATATCCTTCCTGGATGGCCTCGGCCTCGGAATAGATGTCAAAAGGCTCACCAAACAGTTGCGCGGTGGCAGGCGACGGGGTGGCCGTAAAGGCGACAAAGAGCTGATTGGTATCATGGGCGCGGATAATTCTGACGATTTCCTCTTCCGGGTCGGTTTCAATGTCGGCTGTGTCTCTGTCCGGTTCATTGGGATTGCGGAAAGGCACCCTGATGGCAACTCCCATTTTCCCTTCCTGGGAACGGTGAGCCTCATCGATTAAAAATGCCACCCTAAGCTTTTTTAAATCAGGGTCGTACTCGATTTCATCCAAAATCCATTTAAATTTTTGCTGGGTGCTGACCACTATCGACCGACTGGTTTTTAAGAATTTTTTCAAATCGACAGCTTTTTTGGCATAGCCGACCACACCCTGCAGGTGGGCAAAATTATCAAATTCATCCCGGATATTTTTATCAAGCGACTTCCGGTCCGTGAGCACAAACAGCATATCCAGCATCTTTTCGTTGGTACCGGGCTTATACAAACTATGAAAGCGGTCCGCCAGCCAACAGATGGAAAGGGTTTTGCCTGATCCGGAGGAATGGGCGATGAGGTATTTCTTGCCGATATTGCCCTGTGCTGTAAAATGGCTCAGGGCATCCTGTGTTACCTCGTGCACCATCCGGGATTGATGATAGCGGGGAAAAATGGTGCATGCAGGTTTTTCCGGTTTGTCGCGTTCGGCCTCTTTTTGGGGGACATAAACCAGGAAAAAGGACAAAGCTTCAAGGATCGTCTCTTTGGCCAGCACATCGCGGTAGAGGAATTCGACCGGATATTCCTTTTCGTTTTCAGCCTTGTTCTCAAGCCCGGTGTTATACCAGCGAAAATTCTTTTCCGCTCCTGGATCGGTGGCCACCATGACGTCGGAGGTGTCTGCCGCAATATGGAGAAAGGGGAGTTGAAATATTCTATCGCTGTGATCCCGGTCAGCGTATTGTTTCACCGCATCGTGCACGGTCTGGTTTTTCTCGTGCTTCAGCTCCATGGTCATAATGGGCAAACCGTTCAGGAAGATGCCGAAATCGGGCCGTTTGCCTCCCTTGATGACCAGTTCGGGGATAAAAGTGATTCTGTTCTCACGGTAATGCAGATTGGCAACACTCTCGCTGGAGCGGGGTTTTGGATAATAGAGCTTGAATTCCATCTCCCGCACGGTGAGACCATGCCGGATGATCAGCCATAAGGGAGAAATCCGCAGTTCATCCTTCAGGGCCTTGAAAATTTCATCCCTGGCGTCGGTGCCGTAATCCGTTTCCAGACTTTCAAAGGTCTCTTTTTGAGTCGCCTTGAGAAAGGCGATCAGATGGTCCTCGGCAAAATAATATTCCGTGTCGGTGATCTCATCCTGCTCAAGCACAGCATACCGATGCTTGCGGATGAAATAGTCCGCAATATGACGCTGGAATTTTTTTTCAGGCCCTTCAAACATAGTTTTACCGTGAATAATATCGGGGGGCTTACTGTGATATGAGAAACGTTTTATCTGGAGGTTTTCTTCCTCAGAGACATTGCTTTCCGGCTGATCTCCTCAATACTTAGTTCATCATCCAAATCTTGATGCCACTTTGTGTAGTCGAATGGTTCCCTCTGGATAAGGGCGATAAATCGCTCAGCTTCAACGTTCCCAAGATGTTGTGCTAAAAGATTAATTCCTTTTATCTTGATCTCAGTGTCAGTTATCATGATAGCACCTCTTTGATAAAACCTATTGGATCTGTGATTCGGATGTCTTGAAAAGACATAGCTCTTTTCAAAATTTCATCATCCGTGGTCAAAAAGTAGTCCGCCTCTGCCGTGATAGCGCAAGCGATATGCAAGGAATCCATTTTCTTAATCCCATGTTGGCTTACTCGGGTTGCGATATCTACAATTTCTTCATTTTCTTCTATGTCTGCTTTAGAATACGCCCGCCATTTCGTAATTTGTTCACGCCTCTCCAGAAACGGGTTCATGCTGTTTTCATAATCCAGTATATACGACCAAACCAATTGGTGTGAGCCGAACCGAATATCTTCTTGTATTTTCAGTTTGGCCTCTGTCTCAAGTTTGATCCGCAGTTGCTTCTGGTCGTCAAAAGGCCGATTGAAACAGCAGTTGTCAAGATATATTTTCATTGTATATCCTATACCTTATTTTTCCATCCTTGTAAATTATAAGCGGGGTACGGGTTTGCCTGGCAATTTCCCGTGCCCTTGCCCCTGCCCGCAGCAACGCCGCTTCAACCTTGGCAAGATCAGGGTCTTCAATTGTCTTTTTTGTTGTGGTCATTAGTTTTTTTCCGTTTTTTGCTCTTCACTCACAATTGATCCTGCACATCAGCCTTTGTTATCCGCCGCTTGCCGGTAACACATTCGTGGATCAGGGACTTGCGGTATTGTTCCAGGGTTGAGATTTGAGTCACAATATTTTCGATAAGACCCGCAAGCTCTTTTGCTTTGTTATCCAAAAAATTGGAAATTGTATTTTGTTCATCACGGGGTGGAATAATAATTTTATATTTTCCAAGATTTTCCTTTGTTAGCTTTGGTTGTGCTGCGCCTGTTACATATAGAGAATAATCCAGCGATTCTAAAAGATACACAAAATATTGATCATTGCCGAATTGTGGCTTTAAGATATGCGCATGGTTATTAACCCAAAATTTTCCTGTAGCTAAAAAAGCCAATGGACTATTCCTCATCAACAGGTTGGCGCCATCCTCTGCAATAAGTATATATGTGCCATCAAAAAGATAGTCATCCACCTTATCTATGATCCCAGAAGCGCCATAATAGTCATATTTTTTCTCAATCATCACGCCTCTGACATCCGCGCTTAAAGGAACACGTTGCGTATTAAAAAAATCAAGTGCATCTTTTATTCGGCAAGTTTTCCAATTTTTTGGCTTTTTGGGCATCCACTCCACCCCGGAATCCTTTAACTCCACCGAATCATCCAGGCCGCGGGTGACGGCCTTGTGGATAATCGACTTGCGCAAGGCATCCAGGATTTCAAGCTGTTTCTGTTTGGCTTCTATGGCTTTATCAATGGCAGCGCAGGTTTTGTCCAGGTAGGCGGCGATGGTTTGTTGTTCAGAAAGCGGAGGAAGTGGTATACTGCTATTTTTCACGTGCCTGGTCGCAATAGCCCATCTTGTAATCCCTGTTGCTTGTCTGTGCAATTGGCTGGCAATAGATGTGTCTCGCAAAACCCAAAAAAGATATGAACCTCTAAGCCTTTGATTATTACTGCGTATTATTGATAGATGGTACCCACATAGTAATTTGGGCTGCGTCTCAACTACTAAGGCGGGAACAGCAATGTCATATGGGTCTTCAGAGTCTTTTGTAATAAGAACATCTTCTTTAATGAGTTGAAATTTTTTCAACTCATGTTCATTTGCCGTGGCTATCATAAATTCAAGGGAACAATTTATAAAATCATTGCGATAAACATCTACATAATTACATAGAGCTGCTTCAATTTCATCATCATGACTCTTTTTATCAACATTGCTTGGAATAATTTGGCATTGATTTTTTAGCTTAGTAACAGACCAATGTTCCGGGATTTCGCCAATCCATTCAAATCCGCTATCCTTGTATATCTTCATTGTTGCGCGCCTTCCAACCCAGCCAGCATCTTCTCCGCCTCTTTCTCCAACCCCCAAAACTGCCTTAATAGCTCATCAGCATGTTTTGGCGGCTGGTATTTATAAAAATACTTATTGGGCAGAATTTCATAACCCAGATGGTGGCTGTCCTGCCGGCGGATAATGGGTTTACCGATCTCACGCTTCAAGAATTCCTCAATATCCTCACCGTATTGGATATATTCATGGTCAGAAACATAATGGCGGTGGGTAAATTCAACCGAAACCTCCAGACCTTTAATAAAGGCATTGACCGCCTTGTTCTTCTCCTTGGCTGACTCAAGGTCTTCTTCCGTTAGCTTGGTGATCTCTTTGGCAAAGGCTGCCTTCACCTCTTTTTCAAATATTTTCACAAAGCTCTCTTCCGGGCCGAGGGTGAAACTGATTTCTCGTTCAGTTGTGTCGAGCTTCAAGCGGATGCGGAAATCAAGGTCGGACTCGTAAAATTGCTGCTCTTTCTTGATGTTGGCCGGTGTAAAGGCCTTGGTATACGGTTCGGTGATATAAGCAGGCTGGTCATTTTCATCGGTCTGCCAGAAGACCACACTCACCTTATGGTAGGCAAAATCCTTGTTTCTGAATATTTTGACATGGTCATTCTGCTGATCATCCGTCCCGTTGCTGCGGTACAGCTCTACAATCCGCTGCCGGTGCCGGTCCAGAATACGGTTTCTCTTGTTGCCGAATGATTTTGGCTCTTTATCAAACTGCTTTCTCGCGTCAATGATCCTTACTTGTTGCTTCCGCGAAACCGGTTTGTTGTTGGTCAACAGCCAGATATAGGTGTAAATGCCGGTATTATAAAACATCTGGTCGGGCAGCATGACAATGGCGTCAAGCCAGTCATTTTCAAGAATCCAGCGGCGGATCTCGCTCTCGCCGGAACCACAGTCGCCATTGGACAGGGGCGAACCATTAAAGATAATGGCAATGCGGCTGCCGCCCTGGCTGACAGGCTTCATCTTGGCAAGCATGGTTTGCAGAAAAAGCAGGGCCCCGTCATTGGTGCGCGGCATGCCGGCCTGATAACGGCTGGATTGATATTTTCTCGCCTCTTTTTCATAACCGTCTTTGCCGCCCCAGGTGACGCCAAAAGGAGGATTGCTGAGCATAAAATCAAACTTATGCTGCGCTCCTGCCAACTGATCGCCTGGCTCACGGCTTTGTTCGGAATGAGGAATCAGTGAATTGCCGTAACAGATCTCGGCCTGCTTATCGTCTTTGATCAGCATATCCGATTGACAGATGGCATAGTTTCCGGGTTGGAGTTCGTGACCGTGGACGGTGACAAACCGCTCCACATCTTCCTTTTCCTTATCGGTTGCGGCCTTGTCCAGCAGATGTTCCTTGGCAATGGACAGCATGCCGCCGGTACCGCAGGCAGGATCATAAATAGAGAGATGCTTTTTCGGCAATGGAATATCAAGCAATTCCACCATCAGCCGGATAACCTCACGGGGGGTAAAGTGCTCTCCGGCCTCCTCGCCGCTCTGCTCTGAAAAGCGCCGCAACAGCTCTTCATAGATATAGCCCATTTCAAGATTGGACAGATGATCCGGCCCTAACTTTTCATTTGCGTACTGCCGTAAAATCGGGGCAAGCCGGGCATTTTTTACCATGCGGCCAACAACGGCCCGATAATCAAAATGGTCAATAATATCCTGAATGTTCTCGGAAAAACCGTTGATATAGTCACGGAAATTCTTCTCCATCAAGGTCGGGTCTTCCTTGCAGATAGCTGCAAGCGTCCAGTTGGTCTTATTGGAGAATGGTGATTTCTTTGGGTTCAGTTCAAGCTTTTTTACCAGAGTTGCAAGGGCTCCTTTTTTTATGTTCGGGCGCTTTTTCAGAATTTCAGCAGCCTGTTTTTCCCGCCATGAGATCAACACACACTCTAACCGCCGAATAACAATAATCGGCAAAATAACACTTTGATACTCATATGCCTTAAATTTACCCCGCAGCCGTTCCGCCGATTTCCATATCTCATTGGTAAGATTATTCAGCTTGTCTTTGTTCAATACAGTTTTCATTAGTTATTTCTGCTTTCCTTCCAGTACTGTATCCCCGTAGCTCCCCCTTGGCACTCGGGACATCGTCTTTCATACATGTCGGTCCCATTTGTTCCATAAACATATCCACAAATGGTACATTCAGTCTTGTATGCATACTGCCCATGGTCAGTTCCCTGCACTCCGCAATGACCGCAGCACTGCTGGCCGTTAGGGTTGAAGTAGCCAATTTCTACGGACTCATCGCTGCCATCCTGCCATTGAATCTGTATATCGGTCTCGTTCATATTGTTCTCCCTTCCCAACTTACTCTTCAGCAGCGCGGCTTTTTACGCCCGCTGAAAGAGACTTGTTGTATGCCGGGCAATGCCCGGCTGCTAAATGGTGATACTTGGAATAATGACACATATTTCAGGTAAAGTCCAGACCCAGCCTGATGGAGGCGAAGGGTAGCCAATGGCAAGGGG
>JAIWHJ010000051.1:0-8580 GCA_048629695.1 Promethearchaeota archaeon | reverse complement strand
ATGTTGCAGTGCACAAGGCGGGAGAGGCTAACAACTTTTCGTACATATCCACCGGCGGCGGAGCATTTCTCATGTTGATGGAGGGTAAAGAATTGCCCGGCGTAGCGGCCCTTGATCAGTCATGACAGTAAATATTCGGCAGCACTCCACAGGAAGGCGATCAGGCTGATTAGCACACCTAAGTAGTGCCTGAACGGAAACCTGAACTTGCCGTATTTGCGGTATATTACGGATGTTTTCCCAATCGAAGTTTTTGAGCCGTTAGCTGTTAGCAATTAGCCTTTAGCTTTTAAAATCAAACAGATAGCTCCTTGAGCTAACAGCTAATAGCTAACAGCTTTTTAAAAATCTTCGCTATGAAGAATAGGCTGAAAACCTTGTCAAACCTAGCCCGAGTTTACTAGTTATAGTTTGCCCTGCCACGTAACTGTCTGTTAATAAAGGAAATAATGGCATCCGTTCACTATGCCCTAAAAAATACTTAAGAATAATTAGCCAGCACCCCTGTATACATGGCACGAAATAAGACTTGACATTCTTTATCTATGCCCTAAAATGATCCTTAAGCAATAAGGAGGGGGCATGGAACGACTTGAGATTAAGAAGATCAGTGGGCGGACTTATTATTACTATTCCAAATGGGCATGGGTAAATGGAAAGTGCCGACGTGTTTGGCAAAAGTACCTGGGAACACTTGAAAATATTGCAAAAGCGGTCGAGGGCGGACCGGCCCCACTCTACGCCGAAATATTCCAATGGGGTTTGCCAATTGCCTTATGGAAAGAATGCTGCGTTGCTGAGGTGACAAAAGAAACGAACAACCTCTGCCCTAAACGTAACCAAGGATTAAGCGTTGGTGAATATTTAACCATAGCCGCCATAAATAGGGCAATTTGCCCGAATAGTAAACGAGCTATGTGGGACTGGTTTTCGCAAACCGCCTTACTTCGAAAGTTTCCCAATGCTGCAAAAGCAATGTTCACATCGCAACGGTTCTGGGACCATATGGATAAGATTAAGGACGATACGGCATTATCCATATGGAAGAATATCTTAAAGGGGGTTGCAGGACGAGAAAAAATTAATTTGTCTTCGGTGTCATACGACGGCACAAATTTTTATACTTTTATTGACACATTTAACACTCGTTGCGAGATTGCAAAACGGGGAAAAAATAAACAGGGACGCAACAATCTGAGGCAAGTTAGCTATGCTCTTTTTTGCAGTGAAGACGGTCATGTACCGTTATTTTACGATATTTATGACGGAAATCGTAATGATGCCAGACAGTTTCCGTGTATGTTGGAGAAATTTCACAGTTTTTTAAAGGATATTTCTGGAAAAAATTGTGCTGTTCCTCAAACGACTCTTATTTTCGACAAAGGGAATAATTCCGCAAACAACTTTGCCTTGATTGATTCTATGAAGCTAAATTTTGTCGGATCAGTGAAACTTGACGAGCATAAAGATCTGATGCAAGTACCGAACAGCGATGCTATTTTTAAATCGAGCGAGTCGGTTGAACTGGAGGGGACAAAGGCTTTTCGGGTAAAAAAGAAGGCTTACGGCAAGGAAAGGATTCTTGTGGTCACATTTAACCAAAATCTATTTAATACCCAGTGGCTTACCTTACAGAATGACATAAGCAAGGCAGTCAACAATCTGTTAATATTGCAGCAAAAATTAAAAGATCGTGCTGATGGGGTAATTAAACGTGGTAAATCGCCGACATTGGAGTCCGTAAAAAAACAATGCAAAAGTTTCCTGAGTCGTCAACACCTTAAACGAATTATAACTGTAACCGTCAACAAAGGCTCTGATGATATTCCATGTATGGAGTATACGATTGAAACCGATGCTATCCATAAAATTTCAAATACTTACCTTGGCAAAAATATAATAATTACCAGCAGAGAAAATTGGGACAACACCAAGATCATAACAGCGTATCGTAGCCAGTATATAATTGAAGACGTGTTTAAGGAAATGAAGGATAGGACCACAGGGAGTTGGTGGCCAATGCACCTCTGGACAGATTCAAAAATCAAAGTACATGGGCTTTACTGCACGATTGCGCTATTGATAAGAGCTTTGATGTTCCGGCGAGTAAGGGAAAATGGCCTTAATTTCTCTATGAAACGGGTCTTAAAGGAATTGGATGCAGTCAGAGAAGTAGTAAATATTTATCCCCGTAAACGTCGGCAAAAAATAGAACGAAAGGAAGCTGTATTGAGTAAAACCTCAGATGTTCAAGAACAATTAATGTCGATTTTGCTGCTCAAGCAAGAAAAAAATAGTATTTTAGGGTAAGGACACACCTAGTGTAACATGCTGAAAATTCAATAAAATTAGAACGTGTTTTTGATAACTAGGAAACTCGGGCTAGATCTGACCTGACTATATTCGCTGCCGGGTACGGTGTCAGCTATGATAAAGGCGATTTGTCTGCATTTGCCATAGAGTTCGGTAAAACAAATTATTTGGAATAGGAGAGTTATGAAAAATTTTGCGTTATCCAGGGCATGTATTATGATTCTTGCAGTCCTTCTTGGCTGGTCTGAGATGGCAGCAGCAGGCATATCTGCTCCCGTCCTGAAGTGGCAACACGGGGGGTGCTATTCTTCATGGTGTGAAACCGGCTGGTATTCTTCGCCTGCCGTGGCCGATCTGGATGGCGACGGGAGAATGGAAGTTATCGGCTCGGCATATTCCATAGTCTCTCTGGATGGCGCAACCGGCACGCTGATATGGCGCGCAAAATCCGGGCATGACCGCTCCGAGCCCAATGCCGGCAACGTAGGCCGTACCTGGCCTGGCGTGGTGGTTGCCGATTTGGATGGAGACCGCGACCTGGAGATCGTCACCGCCCATAGCGGCGGATGTGTCTCTGTGTACAATCATGAGGGATACTTCGAGCCTGGCTGGCCCAAGTATCCCGCTACGAATGAACTTCGTTCCCTGGCCGTGGCAGACCTGGATGGAAACGGTGACATGGAGATCGTTGTAGGCCAGGCCAAATTAGACTGTGTCAACACCTGGGTTTTTGAGCATACAGGGGCTCTCCGCTCGGGCTGGCCTCAGTTGAGCAACGATGAGGGTTCTGCGGCTGGTCTTTATAATGACAACATCTGCCTCGGTGATCTGGATGGGGATGGGAAACTGGAGATAGTGGTTCCTTCCGACACCATTACCATCTGTGCCTACAAGCCTGACGGTACGCACCTGGAAACACACGAGATGTACCATGGCCATTCCGGCCATGACATGGACTACTGGGGAGAGGTGCCTGCCTATGTGAACCTGGATTACGAGACCAGGGGCTGGGGGCCTTGTTACACAGAGAGTACAGCCAGGGCCAATTTTGCTAACGGACCGGCCAACATCGTGGACGTGGACGGAGACGGCATCAATGAAGTTGTGGTCATTGGCGATGTTCACGATTGCCACACCAGCCCGTACACCGACCTCTATAATGGTCCATACATCTTTAACGCAGACCGCAGTCGTTTTAACTCCAGCGGATTTGACTGGACTGAATTGCCGGTTGACACAGGAACGCCTGTGATCCAGGATTACAACGTCATCGAAAGCATACAGCCGAATCCGGTGACAGTTGATCTCGACGGAGATGGCCGAATGGAGATCCTCTATCCGTCTTATGATGGTCGGATGCACTGTTTCTGGCTGGACAAGACCGAGCATCACAACTGGCCTTATTCGGTTTACGACCCTGCAGAGAAGACCTGCCGCTTTGCCTCTGAGCCTGTGGTGGCTGACCTTGATAATGACGGCTACCCGGAAGTCATTTTTGCCTCATGGGTGCAAAAAGGGTCATCCAAGACCGGCAAGGTGCATATCCTTAACTACCAGGCTACGCAAATACACGAAACGGCTCTGCCCCCTGCTTTTGACAGCCCGAACTGGAACGGCGCTTTGCCTGCGCCTACCCTGGCGAACATCGACGACGACCCGGACCTGGAGCTGGTGCTGAATACTGCCCACAGCGGCATTGTGGCCTATGACCTTCCCGGCACTGCCAATGCTCGCATCCTCTGGGGCACCGGCCGGGGCAACTATCAGCGCACAGGCTCAAATCCAACCCAAACAAATCCTGGGTGCTCAGGAGATTTCAAGCTGGATGGGGACGTGGATGGAACTGATCTGGCCGTGTTTGCGGCAGGGGGAACTGATATTACGTTAAAGGCGTTTGCTCACGATTTCGGCAAAACAAATTGCCCGGTGCGGGAATGAAAGGGATGGGACACACACATCGACAACAGGACTCCAAAACCGCGGCGCCTCCTCTTAAGCGCCGGATTCAGTGGCAGCTTTCCTTAAGAATTGTTGTTCTATCCGTCCTTTTAGGCATTACTATACTTCTTCACAAAAAAAACGCCGGCCAGACGTTCCCGCCACTCGAATATGTGGCCTATTTCATAACATGCGTATATGTTTTCACTATTATCTCGGCAATTCTTTTAAAATATGTCAAACGACGATTTATAAGATTCGCATATATCCAGATAATTATTGACGTACTGCTGACGGCATGTCTCATTTATTCGACAGGCGGCAGTCAATCCATTTTCATCATTATCTACTTCTTTCCCATAATCACAGGCGCATTGATGCTTTTCCGAAGAGGCGGACTCTTTATTGCATCTGTGTGCACATTAAGCTACGGCGCCATCATCGCACTGGAATACATGGGCAGCTACCCAAACTATTTTCCGGTTCTCCGGGCCACGCCTCTCACAAATCCCCAAGCCGTCATGCACCAATTCGCCATCCCGGGCTTCTCCTTCTTCCTGGTTGCGATTTTAAGCACACTGCTGTCTGAACGATTACGCAAGACAGAGGCGGCTCTCTCCCAGACATCCCTGAATTACGGCCGGCTCGTTCTTCTGTACAAACAGATATTTGACGACATTACTACCGGGATAATCACTGTGGATTCATCCGGGAGAGTCACGTCGCTTAATCGGGCGGCAGAGGAAATTACAGGGTTTGCCGCTTCAGACGTAATCGGCAACATGATCGGAAACCACTTTCCTGAGCTGGAATCCGAAAATAGTAATTTGATTCGTCCCGTAGTGAATCTTACTCGAAAAGACGGTGAAAAAATACAGGTGGGTTATTCGTGGGCAAAGCTTAACATGCCTCGTGAGAGTGAAGAAGACGAAGATTGGCGCGTCTTTACTATGCAGGATCTCAGCAAAATAAAAAAAATGGAAGATCAGGTCAAACAGGCGGAAAAAATGGCGGCAATAGGTGAAATGGCCGCAGGCGTTGCCCATGAATTCCGTAATCCAATTGCCGCCATATCAGGCGCTACCCAGGTGCTTTCCTCGGAATTCAAGGCCGGCGCCCCAAATCAGAGACTTATAAATATAATAGTACGTGAATGCGACAGACTGACGAAAACAATCAGCCATTTTCTACAGTTCTCCAAGCCCGTAACACCGGAAAAAAAGTGGTTCTCCATGAACGGACTGGTGAATGAGTCTTTACTCCTGCTCAAGCAGGCGCCGAACTGGGATAACGCTATCCATGTTAAAACAGACATACCGGAAAATCTCGACTGCTGGGCTGACCCGCGTCAGACCAAACAAGTGCTGCTCAATCTCATCAACAACGCCTCTCATTCCTTTGAAATGAACCAGTCGGGAAATAAAGAAATATTCATCAAATCAGGTGAATTTTCAGCTGAAAACAAAGCTGAAAAAACATGGATTGAAATAAAAGATACAGGCTCCGGCATTCCTGACAAAATTAAAAACAAAATTTTTGACCCATTCTTTACAACCAGGGAAAACGGAACCGGACTGGGGCTTGCCATAGTCCGACAGATAGTGGAAAGTCACGGGGGTGAAATCCGAGTTGCAAGCAAAGAAGGTGAAGGCACGAATTTCGTGATCAGGCTGCCGCTCCCACCCGCACCCGGTTACAAAAATTAGTAATGAAATGTTTTTTATTCCTTTTCCCTTCGAATAACCGCGCCAAGTCCGGACAGTTTGCCCTCAAGGTCTTCATATCCCCTGTCCAGATGATACACTCTTGAAATCTCCGTATCGGCTGACGTAACAACTTCCCGGACTATCTTGGCTTGATTCTTATCGTCTGGGTGCAATACAAAAAAGTGACAAGTTAATGTTTGGCTTGTTCGCAGTGTTATGTTCAACGTTTACCCCAGATCGCCTTCCTGTGGAGTGCTGCCGAATATTTACGGATTATCCCCGCACACCGGACAGTCCGCCCTTTTTTTAATGCGGACATTTCTGAATTTCATTTTCAATCCGTCGAAAATCATCAATCTGTTTGTCAGGAGGTCTCCTTTGTTGATAATGAATTTAAGCGCCTCCATGGCCTGAAGCGTTCCCAATACGCCTGCAATAGCGCCCAGTACGCCTGCATGGCTGTAACTCGGAACTGCGCCGGGAGGCGGTGGTTTGTTAAATACGCACCGGTAGCAGGCCGATCTCCCTGGAACGACCGTCATCATCTGGCCGTCGAACTTTATAATTCCTGCATGTGAAAAGGGTTTGCCTGCAAAGACGCACGCATCGTTGATCAGGAATTTTGCAGGAAAATTGTCGGTTCCGTCAATAATAAAGTCATACTCTTTGATGATGCCTAAGATGTTGTCGGCAGTGGCAGGCTCCCTGTATGTATTTACCCTGATGTCGGGATTTATTTGTGTAATCTTTTCTTTTGCCGAATCCACTTTCGAGGTATCAATATCTTTGGTGAAGTGGATTACCTGCCTCTGTAAGTTGGACAGATCCACCACATCCGGGTCCATGATTCCTATGACCCCGACTCCGGCTGCGGCAAGGTAAAGAAGGGCCGGCGACCCGAGCCCTCCCGCCCCGACCACAAGAACCCTGGCGTCGGCAATTTTCTCCTGGCCCTTTATTCCACATTCAGACAGCATTATGTTCCGGCTGTATCTCTTAAGTTGATTATCGTTAAGTTTCATTATATACAGACCTTGTAATCTTTGTTGATTAAAGGTGGATTTTTTAAACACCGTTTCAATGGTTAAAGACTTTTCTCCTTTCAACCCTGAACCCCATATGTAAATTCGGTTATAATCTAAGGGAGTCTTTTTGTGAACCGTATTTTTTCATCAATTCGATTGATTGACATCCTGTTTTCATGTTTGATCATGATTTGTTTAGTTATAAATTTTGAAAATGCGAACGCCTCTTCGGAATTCGTCTCGCCGGTAAGCAGTACTGCCCCGGTGTATACTTACAAAGTCGTAAATGTTTATCCGCACGACAGAGATGCCTTTACTCAGGGCCTTGTATTTGTTGATGGAGTTTTTTACGAGAGTACCGGTCTTAAGGGACGCTCCTCATTACGCCGAGTTGAATTGGAAACCGGAAATGTACTCAAAATCCACAAAATCCCTGACCATCTCTTCGGGGAGGGTGTAGTTGTTTTCAAAAATAAAATCATACAGTTGACGTGGAAATCCAGAACCGGATTTATTTATGACAAGGAGAGTTTCAAGCTATTGCGCGGATTTGGCTATAAGACACAGGGGTGGGGAATAACCCATGACGGGAATCGTCTGATAATGAGCGATGGTTCAGCAATAATTTATTTTCTGGACACGGAATCACTGGGAGAAGTCGGTCAGGTCCGGGTGCATGATAAAAACGGGCCGGTTGAAAGACTGAATGAACTTGAATATGTTAATGGCGAAATATATGCCAATGTTTGGAAAACAGACCGCATTGCAAGAATCTCCCCTCAGACAGGTGAAGTGGTGGGATGGATAGATCTGGAAGGACTCCTAAAACCGGAAGATCGCTATCGCCGGATTGACGTCCTCAATGGCATTGCGTATGACGTCAAAAATGATCGCTTGTTTGTAACGGGAAAACTATGGCCTAAACTTTTTGAGATTGAATTGATAGAGCAGGGGACTGCAGAATTCAAAGAGAAAACTAAACCATAAAAAAAATAGTATGTGTCCATATATTAAATATATTGATTATAATGTGAAAATATGATATTATGACAATGTGATAGGAGGTAATTATTATGAGCTTAACTAAAATAAATCCCAGAGGACAAATTACCATACCGGCAAAGTTTAGAAGTGCCTTGCACTGTAAACCCGGAGATTATGTGGAAGTTCAAATGGAAGGCAATATATTGAAAGTAATTCCCAAAGAACTAATCGATAAAAGCCAGATGTGGTTTTGGACCAAAGAACATCAAAAAGCCGAAGAAGAAGCAGAGTTAGAACTTCGCCAGGGAAAATATAAAGAAGTTAAAAGTGTTAAGGAACTAATAGATGAACTTGTCACACTCTCAAAAGACTATGGCATCATGACCCCATACACTTCATTCCTCGCTGAAGAAGATACCAACCTCGCGGACGAATTAGAATTACGACGCAGGGGAATTCGTCTCGGCCGTGAGCTCCAAACCAATATCGGCGGCGCAGGACAACAAAACGCCACTACACGTAACAGAATGAACACATCCCGCATATCTAAGCGATCTTCATGGAAAGAAGGAACACCTCGTCAAGCCGTCGATATGGTCGGCAATACCAACCTC
>JAIWHJ010000050.1:0-8597 GCA_048629695.1 Promethearchaeota archaeon | reverse complement strand
GGTGCCTGTGAACGATTACATGCTAACCCTGCCCTTTACCCATAAATAAATATGTCGTTAATTATCAGTTAGTTATTCACAATTGATTATTGACAATTTGTTTTGATTTTTGATGTATATATACTCTATCTGCCTGAAATAATAATCAATAATCAATTGCTAATTTTCAATTATTAATGGGGCATGAGACTTATGGGTAAAGGGTAGTGCTAACCAATCTGCTTGAGAGGTATTCCCGCCTCGGCCATCATGGAAACAGAGAGATCATCAGCATACCCTTCTTTGTAATAGACCTCGGTTATTCGTGCGTTAATCAACATTTTGCTGCATATCAGGCAAGGCATGTTGGTGCAGTACAGTACGGCTCCTTCAGTACTTACCCCGTATAGGGCGGCCTGAATTATCGCATTCTGCTCCGCGTGGAGTCCACGACACAGCTCGTGGCGTTCCCCGGAAGGAATACCCATTTTTTCACGCAGACATCCATTTTCAAGGCAATGTTTGATAGCCGAGGGGGCGCCGTTATATCCGGTTGTAATGATCCTCTTATCACGGACCAGGATGGCGCCGACCTTCCTGCGAAGACAGGTTGACCGCTGGGCCACCAGTTCCGTGATGTTCATGAAATATTCGTCCCAGGAAGGGCGTGAATTTTTGTGCATGGTTCAGAGGTTCAGGGGTTCAGGGTTCAAAGGTTCAGAGGTTGAAAGACTCATAATGCTTGCTTGGTGAAATTAATGGCATAGAAAAAAATCGCAACGCGATTAACCTTGAACCCTGAACCTTTGAACCCTTGAACCCTTAAATATTAACATAATTTTTCGGCAGGGGAAATTCTTCGCACAGGGCTTTGATTTTTTTCCGGATATTGTCGAGTTCCGACTTATTGTCCTTGTATTTAATGGTCTGGTCAATCCATTCCGCGATTTTTTCCATCTCAGGTTCTTTTAACCCTCGGCTTGTGATGGCAGGTGTTCCGATCCGTATGCCTGAGGTGACAAATTTACTGGCCTGATCAAATGGGATTGCATTTTTATTCACTGTTATTCCGGCCTGTTCCAGAATTGATTCGGCATCTTTGCCTGTGATTGATTTTTCCGTAAGATCCACGAGCATGAGATGGTTGTCCGTGCCGCCTGATACCAGTCTGAATCCCAACCCTATAAGCGTGTCTCCCAGGACCTTTGCGTTTTTCACAACCTGTTTCTGATAACGTGTGAACTGATCGCTCATTGCTTCTTTAAATGCAACTGCCTTGGCAGCGATCGTATGTATCAGCGGGCCGCCCTGGATGCCGGGGAATATTTTGCTGTTCAGGCTTTTCCCAAACTTCTCTTTTGCTAAAATCAGCCCGCCCCTGGGACCGCGCAGGGTCTTGTGAGTTGTGCTTGTGACGAAATCAGCGTACGGTACAGGCGAAGGATGGACTTTGGCAGCAATCAATCCGGCAATGTGGGCCATGTCCATCATAAAGAGAGCCCCAACCTTGTCGGCAATTTTCTTGAACTCCTTAAAATCGATAATCCTGGGATATGCGCTTGCGCCGGCCACGATCATCTTGGGCCTGTGTTCAAGTGCGATGCGCTCCACTTCGGCCATATTGATCTGTTCGGTTTCTTGATCCACTCCGTATGAGACAAAGTTGTACAACTGCCCGGAGAAGTTGACCGGACTCCCGTGGCTGAGATGCCCGCCATGCGCGAGATCCATGCCAAGCACTCTGTCAAATGGTTTAAGATTGGCAAAATAGACCGCCATGTTCGCCTGGCTGCCGGAATGGGCCTGGACATTGGCAAATTCCGCGTTAAATATTTTTTTTGCCCGTTCAATGGCCAGAGATTCGACCTCATCCGCATGTTCGCATCCGCCGTAATAGCGTTTATTCGGGTATCCTTCAGCATACTTGTTTGTAAAGATGGATCCCTGAGCCGTAAGGACCGCTTCACTCACGTAATTCTCCGAGGCGATCATTTCCAACTGAAAGGTCTGCCGGTAGAGTTCATTTTTAATGCAATCAAAGATTTGGGGGTCAACTTGTTTCAGGAAAGTCACTTTGCAGCCTCTCTACTTCAGTTATCAGTGTTCAGTTATCAGTGTTCAGTATTTTTAACTTCCTGTTTTTGTGCTGACAACTGATAACTGAACACTGATAACTTAAAACATACTGATTCGTTTCAGATGGCGGCCGCCGGCAAATTCGGCGGCAAGCCATGTTCGGACAATTTCAATTGCAACACCCGGACCGATGACGCGTGCCCCAAGGCAAAGGACATTAGCATCATTATGCTCCCTGCTCATTTTGGCGGTAAACGACTCATGACACAGGGCAGCCCGGATGGAGGAAAATCGGTTGGCTGCCATTGACATGCCGATTCCCGTGCCGCAGATCAGTATGCCGCAATCACAGGCGTCTTTTTCCACAAGTACGCAAACCAGCCCGGCAAAATCCGGATAATCAACTGATTCATTGGAATTGCATCCCTGGTCATTAATTTCATGACCTAATTCTTCAAGCAGCGGGATGATTAAACGTTTGAGGTCAAATCCTCCATGATCACAACCGATAGCAATTTTCAACTTGATTCCTCTTATGTATCAGCAAAAAAAAAGAACATCCAACATTAAACGTCCAACGTCCAACATCGAATAAAAAAATTTAAAATTCAATGTTGGACGTTGGATGTTCGATGTTTATCCGTCATACCTTTTCAGCACAAGGGAGGCATTAGTGCCGCCAAAGCCGAAGGTGTTGGACATGGCCACCCTGATTTTTGCCTTTCTGGCCACACCAGGCACATAATCAAGATCACATTCAGGATCAGGATTTTCCAGATTAGCAGTGGGGGGTATGGTCTCCGTATGAATGGCCAGGGCGGTAAACACAGCCTCAATGCCGCCTGCGCCGCCCAGCATATGGCCTGTCATTGATTTTGTGGAACTGACGTTCAGTTTATACGCGTGATCACCAAACACGGTCTTTATAGCACGGGTCTCACATATGTCGTTTGCCTGAGTTGATGTTCCATGTGCGTTGATATAATCAACATTATCAGGCGCTATTCCGGCATAATCAAGGGCCGCCTGCATGCAGCGAGCCGCTCCCTCTCCATCTTCCGGAGGCGAAGTAATGTGGTAGCCGTCACTGGACAGGCCGTAACCGACCATTTCAGCATAGATTTTTGCGCCGCGATTCAGGGCGTGTTCGAGTTCCTCTAAAATAAGCATGCCCGCGCCTTCAGCTACTATAAAACCGTCCCGGTCTTTGTCAAAAGGCCGGGATGCCTTTTCCGGTTCATCATTTCGAGTAGACAGGGCCTTCATTGCGCCGAATCCTCCGATCGCCAACGGGCAGATTACCGATTCGCTGCCCCCGGTGACCACGGCATCACACTCGCCGCGCCTGATTGATCGAAAGGCTTCGCCGACTGCATGCGAACCCGCGGCACATGCCGTTGTCAGCGTCAGGTTCGGCCCTCTGGCCCGGATGTGAATGGAAACAACACCCGCATTCATATTCGGAATGACCATGGGTATAAAAAAGGGCGTTATTTTTTTTGGTCCGCGATTTAAAAATACACTATGGTATTTTTCAATTGTCGGCAGTCCGCCAAGTCCGCATCCTGTGATTACTCCGACCCTTGCAGAATTTTTTTCGGTTATGGTAAACCCGGAATCCCCAAGTGCCTGATCAGTGGCCGCGATTGCGTACTGGACAAAAAGATCAGAGCGCTTTGCAAGTTTTCTATCCATAAAGTCCTCCGCATTGAAGTCCTTTACTTCCGCCGCAATCTTGACGGGAAAATTTTCCGTATCAAAACGCGTGATTGCGGCGACACCGCTTTTTCCTTTGCACAGGCCGCTCCAGGTCTTTTCAACCCCGGTGCCAAGTGGGGTTACCAGACCGACACCGGTTACCACAACTCTTTTGTTCACCCTGTTTCACCTTATTTTACAATTGAATTCACGTAGTTAACAGCATCCTGGACAGTGATGATTTTTTCTGCGTCTTCATCCGGGATCTCGACATCAAACGTCTCTTCAAACGCCATAATGAGTTCCACGAGATCAAGAGAATCCGCGCCCAGGTCATCCACAAATGATGCTCCGGGTACAACGCTTTCCGCCTTTACACTAAGCTGATCAACAATAATATCTTTAAGTTTTCCTTCAATATCCGAGGGCATAATCACTTCTCCTTGTTTCCGGTCATTTTTGACCTGCAATTATATATAATTCGGTTATAAATTATTCGATCTGTGCAACCAGGAATTAGAAATTGCTTATGAAAGAATGTAACCGATCACGGGGCAGCAAAAGCCGTCGGATCGGAAACCACTTACCATGTAAGCGATCACAGGTGCCGCATCTGTCGTCGCTTACGGCGTTTTTTTTACGCCATCAGCATCCCGCCGTTTACGTGAATGACCTGGCCTGTAATATACCGGGCTTCCTCGGAACAGAGAAAGGCCACAGCGCCGGCCACGTCATCAACTGTTCCAAGTACACCCATGGGGATTTCGGACAGGATTTTGTCACGGATTTTTTCATTTAAACCGCTGGTCATGTCGGTCTCGATGTAACCCGGCGCAACTCCATTGGCCGTCACACCCCTTGATGCCAGTTCTCTTGCCACGGATTTGGTCAGAGCAACAAGGCCTGCTTTGGCGGCCGCATAGTTTGCCTGCCCGGCATTTCCTGTAAATCCTACGACTGACGTGATAGTGATGATCCGGCCCCACCGTTGTTTCATCATGGGCCGGCACGATGCCTTGATACAGTTGTAGGCGCCTTTCAGGTTGATTCCGAGGACCGTGTCCCAATCATCCTCTTTCATGGTGGCGACCAGCGCGTCACGAGTGATTCCCGCGTTGTTGACCAGGATGTCGATTTTTCCGAGATCGGCTATTATTTTTTTAAAACCGTCTTGGACTTCCGAGGAAGCTCCAATGTCGAACCTGACGGCATGGGCCTTGCCTCCTTTGGCCTTAACGGCATCTACTGTTTCCTCGGCCGCATCGGGCCGGCTGACATAGTTGACAACCACTTCGGCCCCCATGGAGGCAAGCCTGAGGCAGACAGCCCTGCCGATTCCGCGGCTTCCACCGGTCACGACCGCAACTTTTTCTGAAAGATTCATTTTTTCCATAGAATTTAGGGCCTAAGATTCATTTTCTCAATTACACGGGGCACGATTTCAAAGAGATCTCCCACAATACCGTATGTGGCGATTCCGAAGATCGGCGCATCAGGATCCTTGTTAATGGCAATAATCACTTCAGAAGACTGCATGCCGACCAGATGTTGAATTGCGCCTGATATTCCGCATGCGATATATATCTTGGGGCAAACGGTTTTCCCGGTCTGTCCGACCTGGTGCGGATAATTGATCCATCCGCTGTCCACGGCGGCACGTGATGCGCCGACGGCCCCGCCCAGAGTGTCGGCAAATTCCCTGATCAGGGAAAAGCCCTTTTCATCGTCAAGTCCCCGGCCTCCTGAAATAACAATGTCCGCTTCGGTAATATTGATCTGATCCGGTTCCTCAATCACGGTTTCAAGAACTTTTACCCTGGAGATCATTCTGCCCGGATCGGGTATGACGTCGACTATTTTACCTTTCCTGTTTGGATCACGGGGATCAGGCTTCATAATGTTCGGCCGGACGGTCGCCATCTGGGGCCTGGTGTTTGGACATACGATTGTGGCCATCACGTTTCCGCCAAAGGCGGGCCTTGTCTGGAGAAGGACGCCGTCTTCTTCCCTGATATCCAAGGCTGTGCAGTCTGCCGTGAGGCCGGTCTTGACCAGCGTGGCCACCCTTGGGATCAAGGAACGGCCCATGGCCGTGGCACCGGCCAGAACAATTTCCGGTTTATGTTCAAGTATCAGATCTCCCAGGATATTTCCGTAGGCATCGTCTGTGTAATCGGCCAGGGCAGGATCATTTGCTGAATATACTTTGTCTGCGCCTGATGCTATAAGTTCCTTTGCCGGCTCCTCAATATCCATTCCCAGCAATACGGCCGCCAACTCAACGTTCCGTTTTTCAGCAAGCTGCCTGCCCGCACCCAGAAGTTCCAGTGAAACAGGCGCTATCCGGTTGTTTCTGTATTCGGCAAAGACCCACACTCCGGACCATTCTGAAAGATCCGAACCCGGAGTCTTCTCCTTCCCTTCAATGGTCAGCGCTCCGACTTCGCACTCATCCACGCATGCGCCGCACAGGTTGCATTTTTCGTTCACCTCCGCAATGTCGTGAACTACTATAA
Source organism: Promethearchaeota archaeon (assembly GCA_048629695.1). Taxonomy (GTDB): domain Bacteria; phylum Desulfobacterota; class Desulfobulbia; order Desulfobulbales; family DAOVYS01; genus DAOVYS01. Next base: position 2,328 of record JAIWHJ010000050.1, on the reverse strand, counting down.
TTGCCCCAAAAGGGCAACATTCCTCACAGGCGCCGCATCCAATACAGGCATCAGTATCAATTAATAACATAAGCGTAACTACTCGGATTAAATGGTTCCAGGTTCAGGGTGCCGGGTTATAAAGGCTTTTGTCCTTCTAACCCTGAACCCTGAACCCTGAACTCTTAAAATTATATCAGAACGTTGAGTTTTTCAACCAGCTGATCGACCTGTTCCTCAACCGTTCCGGTCAGCATGGAATGTTCACCTTTGAACTCGGGCGCAAAGACCCGGACCACCTGGGTATTTGACCCTTTAAGCCCCAGTCGATCGGGATCAGCCCCGATCTCTTCAGCGGTCAGGACGGTTACAGAGAGTTTTTTGGCCTTTATTTTGCCTTTCAGGGAGGGTATTCTGGGGTCATTGATTTCCTTAACCACTGTGAAAAGCGCGGGCAAATCGACCTCCACCTCGTCATACCCGTCATCCATCATCCGATGGAGTCGCATAGTCCCGTTGGAATAATCCACAATTTTTTTCACATACGTGACATAGGGAATGTCCAATCTCTGTGCCAGGCCCGGGCCAACCTGGGCCGTGTCGCCGTCAATGGCCTGTTTGCCGCACAAGATAACGTCCCCCATGCCGATTTTTTTTATTGCCATTGCCAGAGTGTATGAAGTGGCCCATGTATCTGCTCCGGCAAAGGCGCGATCAGATACAAGCGCCATCTCATCGGCCCCGCAGGAGACTGCTTCCCGCAGCACATCCTCGGCCTGTGGCGGCCCCATGCTGATAACCGTTACAGTTCCGCCATGCTGTTCTTTTAATCGGACCGCTTCTTCAAGGGCGTGCCGGTCAAATGGGTTCATGATGCTCTCAACGCCTTCTCTGGCCAGGGTATTTGTCTCCGGATCAAGACGAATATCCTTGGTGTCCGGCACCTGCTTAACGCAAACAATAATTTTCATGCCTGAACCTCTGAACCCAAACAAATCAATTTCGGCTGTATTCTTTATTTAATTCCTGTCCGATCACGTTTCGCTGTATCTGGTTTGTTCCCTCGTAGATCTGTAGGATTTTTGCGTCCCGCATCATTTTTTCAACCGGATATTCGCGCATATATCCGTAACCGCCTAAGACCTGGACCGCATCGATTGTCACTTTCATGGCCATATCGGTTGCAAAGGTCTTGCACATTGATGAAATTTTAGACATGCTTTTGGGCTTTGAATCGATGTATTTTGCAGCTGCATAGATAAAAGCGCGTGCAGCCTCCACCTGGATTGCCATGTCAGCCAGCATGTGCTGTACCGCCTGAAATGAAATGATCGGTTTGCCGAACTGAATCCTCTGCTTGGCATAGGGAACAGCCACGTCCAGGGCGCCCTGTCCCAGCCCGACGCCGAGAATCGCGATTCCCGGCCTGGACACATCCAGTGTTTTCATTACCGTGATAAAACCCGTGCCGATCCTGCCGATTACCCGATCCTTCGGTATCCGGCAGTCTTTAAAATAAAGCGGCCGTGTGGCGGATGCCCTGATGCCCAATTTTTTTTCTTTAGGACCGTATGAGAAACCGGGATCAGTGTCTTCAACCACAAACATGGTTGCCCCTCTGGCCCCCTTATTCCGGTCCGTGAGGGCAATTACCGAATAGATATTTGCCTCACCTCCGTTTGTGATCCATTGCTTTGAGCCGTTTATCACCCATTCGTCATTATCAAGCGCCGCAGTTGTCCGGATACCTAATGCATCGCTTCCCGCATCAGGTTCGGTCAGCGCAAAGGCTGCGGTTTTCCGGCCGCTTGCCACATCGGGCAGGTATTTTTGTTTTAATTCAGAGCTGCCTGAAATGAGAATGGGATAGACCCCTAAGGCGCTGGCGGCAAAAATAGTTGCCACGCCTATGCAGCCACGGGCAATCTGTTCAAGCGCCAGGATGTTTTCAAAACTCCCTCCTCCGAATCCTCCATATTTCTCCGGAATATGAAGACCGGCCATATCCGCCTGGGCAATAGCTTTAATGATGTCGGTCGGGTATTCTTCTTTTTCGTCAAGTTCGGCCCGCTGAGGTATAATTTTTTCGTCGGTTATCTGACGGGCCACGTCAACGATCATCTGCTGTTCTTCAGTCAGGAAGTAATCCACTGTTTTTACCTTATGATAGAGGTTCTGCGTTCCGGGTTGAACAGGGAAATTCCGATCAAATAAACCCTTGAACCCTAAGGGCATCACCACCGTAAATATTCGGTTTGATGCCGAAAAATAGCTATAACCACCAAATTGTAAATGTTCGGCAGCGTACCCCAAGGGCACTTCCGTTGAGCGCAGCCCAAGGGCACTTTT
>JAIWHJ010000049.1:0-8646 GCA_048629695.1 Promethearchaeota archaeon | reverse complement strand
AAATCCACGCGTAAATGTCGTCCTGATGCAATACAAAAAAGTGACACCAGTAAGATAATGTAAGGAGCGCTAATCAGTCTCAACATTAGGGGCACCGTACCGTTGTCAAGAATTTCCGTGTTGATATTACGGAAAGGCTCGATAATGTCAGAGTGATGACATAGAATTTTGAAAGGAAAAAAAATGTCTGAAAACGTCCAACACATAAGAACCTTTATTTTTGAGAATTTCCTCTTCGATGCTGAAGAAAGCGCCTTGGGAAACGATGATTCGTTTCTGGAGCAGGGGGTGATAGATTCCACCGGTGTGCTTGAGCTTGTTGAGTGGATTGAGGAGACCTTTGAAATAAAAATAGATGATACTGAACTGGTGCCGGAAAATCTTGACAGTGTCAACCTGATAGCCGCATTTATTGAGAAAAAAAATGCTTGTTCATGATTTCCTTATAAATTCCGCCAATCGCTTCCCGGATAAGGAAGCTCTTCTTCATGCCGGGAAGCGTTATACCTACTCGCAAATCTTCTCTGGTGCCCGGACCATTAGTAACTTGCTTCAACAGCATGAGTATAAGCCAAATTTTCGCGGTGTTATTCTTACCGACGATCCTTTTGAGTATATAACTGCCTATTTTGGAATCCTCATGGCAGGCGGTATTGCAGTCGGCCTCAATACCCAGACATCGTCCCGCAGCTTAAAAGCCGTCTTAAGCGATTGCTCTCCTTCGGTCATGTTTTTGCGTGTAAAATTTGAACGGTATCTGAAAACATTACCTCAGGAAATAATCGAGAATATCACAGTATTTCGGGGAACAACGCCGGACCGGAAACCCGCAACAAATGTTCCACAAGCCCCAAGCCACACAAAAGACCTTGCTCAGATTATCTATACTTCCGGCACTACCGGCGAACCTAAAGGGGTGATGCTGCGCCATTCCAATTTTGTTGCCAATACCAATTCGATTATCAAATATCTTGGCCTTACCGAAAATGACCGGGCGATGGCAGTGCTGCCGTTTTTTTATTCTTATGGGAACTCTGTGTTACTCACACACATTGCTGTCGGTGGTTCACTTGTGGTAAATCAAAACTTTTTGTACCCTAACGTGATTCTTGATGAGATGGTGCGAGAGCAGGTAACAGGTTTTTCCGGAGTTCCTTCAACCTTTGCTATTCTTTTGAATCGATCTGCTGTTAAAAAATATTCTTTTCCTTCTCTCAGGTACCTGACTCAGGCCGGAGCTGCTATGTCGCCGACCCTTGCTCATAAATTGCAGAAAGTCTTCCATGGTATTCCCATTTTCATAATGTATGGGCAAACCGAGGCCGCAGCCCGTCTTTCCTATCTTGACCCAAAGGATTTGTATGCCAAGGCAGGCTCTATTGGGAAAGCGATCCCAGGTGTAACTCTTCAGCTTCTTGATAAACAGGGGGTGTCGGTGCAACCGGGAGAAACCGGTGAGATTGTTGCAACAGGGGAAAACATCATGGCCGGCTACTGGAACAAGCCGGAAGAAACAGCACATATCCTTCGTCCGGAGGGGCTTTGGACCGGTGACCTGGCCCGGCAGGATGATGAAGGGTATTTTTTTATCATAAGCCGGAAAAGCGATATGATCAAAAGCGGTTCACACAGGATAGCTCCTAAAGAAATCGAAGAGATTATCTATGAGCATGAGGCAGTGCATGAAGTGGCAGTGGTCGGAGTAGAAGATGAAATTTTAGGGGAAGCTATCAAGGCCTGCATTGTATTAAAAAAGGATCAAACCTGTACTGAAAAGGACATCCTGAGACATTGTAAAAGAAATCTCCCGGCTTTTAAAATTCCCCACCAGATTACTTTTATGGTCGAACTCCCAAAAACCGTCACAGGAAAAATTAAAAAAGGTGACTTGTGAAATCTGCACATTGACTCCCAAGCATACCTGCATCAAATAACCATTCAACGGATCAACCAATGAAAGAATCATACAACATACCGAAAATTTGCTCCCAATGTATCCTTCCGGAAACCTTCCCTGGTATTTCTTTTAATAAAGAGGGAGTGTGCACCCACTGTCAGCGCTATCGCGGCAAAAAGGCCACAAAAGAAATAAAAAAGAAATACGAAAACAAATTCCTCGAACTGATAAACCAATCAACAAACAAACCAACTAACCAACAAACCAAACACTCTTACGATGTGCTCGTAGCCTATAGCGGTGGCAAAGACAGCACATACACCCTGGATATTTTTGTCAACCGTTATAACCTCCGTGTTCTTGCCTTGACCTTTGACAATACCTTTATTTCGGAGCAGTCATTTGTGAATATGCGAACTGTCTGTGGCGTGCTGGGTGCAGACCACCTGATTATTCGACCTGCTTCGGCAATTCTTAGGAAAATTTTTACCCATGCTGCCAGGGAAGAGCTTTATTCCACCAAAACTCTGGAAAGGGCCAGCACAATCTGCACAAGCTGCATCGGTCTGGTAAAGGCGATCATCCTCCGTACCGCCATTGAAAAAAAAATTCCATTTGTCGGTTTCGGCTGGTCTCCGGGGCAGGCTCCTGTTCAAGCTTCTGTGATGAAAACTAATGCAACGCTTATGAAGACAACACAGAAGGCCATTTATGAGCCCCTTCGAAAAATTGCCGGTAGTGTCATAGATCCTTATTTTGTAACTGAAGAACAATTTGACCAGCCGGAAAAATTCCCCACCAACATTCATCCGCTTGCCTTTCTCTACTATAATGAAGAAAAAATAATCGCCAGGAATAACGAAATAGGCTGGATAAAACCTGATGATACAGATCCGAACTCAACAAACTGCCTGCTAAACGCTTATGCAAATTTTGTTCATCGGGAAAAATACGGTTTTCACCCATATGTATGGGAAATAGCTAATATGGTTCGTGCCGGGGTACTTGAAAGAGAAGAAGGAATAGAAAAAATCTACCCACCAGAAAACCAGACAATGGTGAACTACGCAGAAAATGAACTCAAAAATCAATCTGACTAACTCGGGACGTGAAATTAGGCGAACAAATTTTTATCATTGCAAGAAGAGGACTTGCATTTTTCAAAACCCAATGCTATTGTGATTTATTCGGATAATCCCCAACAGCACTGGGAGTATTGCGTGAAACTTAAAAGACTTCTTAATCTCGCAGACCTTTTGACCAGGAAATCTTTTTTTCTATTTGGTCCCAGGGCAACCGGGAAATCAACTTTAATCAAACAGCAGTTGTCTGAAACTGCTACAGTTATTGATCTATTGGATTCCAGATTGTATCTGCGGCTATTGGGTTCTCCCCATGATCTGGAATCCATAATATATTCCGGACACAAAACCGGAATTGTCGTCATTGATGAGATACAACGAATTCCGGAACTCCTCAATGAAGTTCACAGGCTAATCGAAAACAAAAAAATCACCTTCCTGCTCACCGGTAGCAGCGCCAGAAAATTACGAAGAGGAAAAGCTAATCTGTTGGCTGGTCGAGTATGGGAATCCCGTATGTTTCCCTTAACCTGGAAGGAAATAACTAATTTCAATCTTGACAGATTTCTTCACTATGGCGGTTTACCCGCAGTTTATCTGAGTAATTACCCTGACGAAGAGCTTGACGCGTATGTCAACACCTACCTGAAGGAAGAAATAATGGCAGAAGGCCTTATTCGAAAATTACCGCCGTTTTCACGATTTTTGCGCTCCATTGCTCTGGCAAGTGGAGAGATGATCAATTTCACTAAACTGGCAAATGACTGCCAGGTACCGCCATCTACAGTAACTGAATATGTGGGTCTTCTCGAGGACACTCTGGTTGGCTTTCTTCTGCCGGCCTGGACAGAATCCCGAAAGCGCAAAGCGATCAGTACAGCGAAATTTTATTTTTTTGACCCAGGTGTGACCCACATGCTGGCAGGAACCCAGACACTTGACCGCAATTCCCACCTTTATGGTAAGAGTTTTGAACAATTTATAGGGATGGAGATACGGGCATATTTGAGTTACAGGCGAAAAAAACGTGAACTTGCATACTGGCGTTCAACCCATGGTTATGAAGTTGATTTTTTAATCGGCACGGAAACAGCTATAGAGGTTAAGGCGTCACAAAAAGTGTCCGGCAGAGACCTCATGGGACTAAAGGTTCTTAAAGAAGAGAATATTTTAAAAAATTATATTCTTGTGAGCCAGGATCCAATCAACACCCGTGACGACAATTTTCAAGCCCTCTACTGGGAAAAATTCCTCGATGATTTATGGGCAGACAAATTTTGCTGCTGATCCTTTTACCTTCAGCCTGTCCATCTGAAGCGAGCCGGCACGGTATCGTTTCAGGAACGATCTTTAAGCTAAGGAACAGAGAGAAAATAAATATTAAAAAGGTGAAAAGATGGCAAAGGGCTCTCAAAATGACCTTATGACACATAAGGCGCATAAAGTGATCCAGCATAAACCGTGTCGGCAAGGGAAAAATGAGGCGAAGAAAGACCAAAAGACAAGCCTGCGCCCTCTCTCAGGACAAGTTAAATCAAGGAGATAAAGATAATGATTTTTGACCCATTCTATGCGGCTCCGGGCGGGGAGAGGGCTAAAGCAGTGAAAAATCACGGAGGATTTCAGTGAGTTTCGGATCATTGCGGGCATGCTTCGTAAGCGCCTTGACAAGTCTGGATACCACTGAGCCTTCTTTGTGCCGAAGGTCAAGGTCTCTGAGGATATCATATTCAAGTCGGTCAAGACGTTCAGCCAAAGGTTTAACCATGGTGCGGCGGTCCCATACAATGTAACCGAACAAGGCTACTATAAGGGTAATAATCGCCCCGAACAGTGCAAGCATAGTATTCTGCAATCCGATTATACGTGAGTTCATGTCGCTGCGCAATTCATTAAGCCGTTGATCAACAGCTTCAAACCGTTGATCAATAGTTTCAAACCGCTGGTTCATGTCGCTGCGCAATGCCTTCTGCCCTTCTTCCAGCCTGGTCAGCCGTTCGACAATTTCCCGGTCGGAAATGCGCGGCGCAACCTCAACGGCCTGGCCGATAGACGGCAAAAAAAGCATAATAACAGCAAAGAGTATGAAAAAAAATTTGTTGATCATTTTTAAATACTAAATCAGCAGTGGTGAGAAATCAAGGAAAAAGGGGAAAAGCCGGAAGTCAGGGAACAGCCCGTAGAATGGAATACACCCTGCCGAACTACTTTCTGGAAGTCTATCATGAAAAACCGGATCAGGATTATCTGAATTATGAATTCATTTCCAACTCTCTTTCATCTTGGCGGTGAAAATTGTGTCACCGGCTCCTGTCATCTGCTGCAGGTGGCGGGATTAAATATTTTTGTTGACTGCGGATTGGCCCAAGGCAGAGATCCATTGTCTGATATGTCAGAGTGGCCGGTTTCACCTAAAAAAATTGATTATCTTTTTCTTACCCATGCCCACATCGATCATATCGGCCGCCTTCCTGAACTGATTCAAAACGGATTTGACGGAGAAATCATCTGTTCCCACCCCACCAAAGAGCTGTTGGTTCCCATGCTTACCGACGCCATGGGTTTTGGGGGACTTGGTTCCCGGGAAATAAAAAAGATGTCCGACAGGATTGATGATCTTTCCTGGGGCTTTGAGTATCAGCAGGAATTTAAGCTGAAAAAAGGTGTCAGCTTCAAGCTGTCCAGGGCAGGTCACATCCTTGGTTCATCTTTTATTCTTTTTTCTTTCCCTGTAGAAAATGGTAATTATCGAATAATTTTTTCCGGAGACCTGGGCAATTACAATACCCCTATTCTGCCTGATCCGGATGTCCCTGACCCATGTGACCTTCTCATTCTGGAATCAACCTATGGCAATCGACTTCATGGAGGCCGTGAAGACCGCCTTTGCCAATTAGAAGAAAAGTTGCTCAAGGCTTTGTCTGACAATGGCAAAGTTTTTATACCCGCTTTTGCCCTTGGCCGCACCCAGGAAATTCTTTTCGAGCTTGATCGTCTGTTTTCAAAAACGAAATGGCGAGAGAAAAAAATTCCTGTCTTTGTTGATTCCCCATTGGCTCTCAAAATCACAGAAATCTACTCCCGGCTGGATCAGTATTGGGATGCTGAATCAAAAAATCTCCAGGCTACAGGAGATCATCCCTTTGATTTTAATCATCTTTATTCAGTTGCCCGCTTTAGAGATCACAAAACATTACTTGATATCCAGGGACCGGCCATCATTATAGCCGGCAGCGGTATGTGCACGGGTGGCAGGATTGTCGGGCACTTGGCACAGGGATTAACCGAAGAAAAAAATAATGTCTTTTTTGTCGGTTATCAGGCCAAAGGGACGCAAGGGTATGATATAATGAAATACAGGCAAAGGCCTGGCGGATACGTTTGGTTGAATAATGACAAAACAAGAATTCGGGCTCATATAGAGATGCTTTCCGGTTACTCCGCCCATGCTGACCAGCAGGGACTTCTGGACTGGGTTGCTTTAATGCCGGAAAAGCCGGAGCGAATAAAACTGGTGCACGGAGACCCTGCAGCTCAAAAAGAATTACGAAAAAAGCTGATTAATGCAGGTCACAATGTAGATTAAATTACTTCAACCAGTTTAAAAAACGGGAGCAGGACTTAATTCAAAAAATCCCGGCGGTGAATTCCTCCTTCACCCGAAGGACGGTAGTCTGCCCAGGATAAGGGTCTGGAAAGAAATAACTTGGGTAATTCCGATCCGAAATGTGTTGTAGTCAAACCAACTAACCAATTGAACCAACCAAACCAAATAACCAACTATCTCACCATTGACGTTGAGGACTATTACCAGGTCTCAGCCTTTGAAGATGTAGCCCCAACCGAAGACTGGGAACATTTTGAGTCTAGGGTTAAGCGCAACACCAATACCATTCTCGATCTACTCGATGAATTCAATACAAAAGCAACCTTTTTTATTGTCGGCTGGATTGCCGAACGGCACCCGGGATTAACCCGGCAAATTGCTGAGAGGGGCCACCAAGTTGAATGCCACAGTTATCTACACAGAAAAGTATACGACCTCTCACCGGAGGAATTCCACAAAGATACAGAAAAGGCGAAAAACATTATAGAAGATATCACAGGCAAAGCCGTTACAGGATACCGTGCTCCAAGTTATTCAATCACCAAAAAATCCCTATGGGCTCTTGACATTCTTCAAGAACTCGGTTTCCAATATGACTCAAGCATATTTCCCATTTTGCATGACACCTATGGCATCCCGGATGCGCCGCGTTACCCGTACACCCATCCAAACGGTTTGAAAGAATACCCCATTTCAACAGTAAAATTTTTTGGGAAAAATATCCCTGCATCCGGAGGAGGCTACTTTCGGCTCTTCCCATACTGGCTCACAAAAATGCTATTAACAAGAATCAATAATAAGGAAAAGCAGCCGTTCACCTTTTATCTCCACCCATGGGAGGTTGACCCTAACCAACCGCGCTTTAATAATGCTCGCGCATTTTCAAAATTTCGCCACTACAACAACCTCCACAAAACCAAGAGACGAATGACGAATTTGTTACATAATTTTACTTTCGGACCTATCCCATAACCCAAAAAATATGGGCCGGAATGCCTCATCAGCACATTGGTGGGAAGAAATGAGGGATAATGGGCTTGGGGGAAAATAGGCAAAGACGTCCAAATCTACAATACCAGATAAACAGGAGGTGAAAAGGCTTGCCGACAAATTGGTGCAGGTATGGCGTAAAGATGGGAATGAAGTTTGGGTCTTAGTCCACGTGGAAATAAAAGGGCAAGAGGAATCAGCCTTTGCAAAGCGAATGTATGTGTATAACTACCGCATTTTCGACCGTTATGATCGGCCGGTAGTAAGCTTGGCGGTATTGGCGGACGAGAGGGCCGGATGGAGACCGGACCACTATGGTTATGAGCTATGGGGCTGCAAGATCGGAATACAATTTCCCGCAATAAAGCTGCTTGATTATAAGGAACGGTGGGAGGAATTGGAGGCAAGTCATAATCCGTTTGCCTTGGCGGTGATGAGTCATTTGAAAACAATGGAGACACGTCACGATGAAGACAATCGCAAGAGATGGAAACTTTATTTGGTCAGGAAACTTTACGAGCGGGGTTATCATCGGAATGATGTGATCAACTTTTTTCACTTTATCGACTGGATCATAAGATTACCTGATGAAATGGAGGAAATTTTCTGGCAGGAAATGCATCAATACGAGGAGGAAAAGAATATGCCATATGTCAGCAGTGTAGAAAAAATCGGCATTAAAAAAGGGATTCAACAAGGAATTCAACAAGGAATTCAAACAGGAATTCAAACAGGGAGACGGGAAGGAATGTTGGATGCCATTGAGTTAGGTCTCTCCATAAAGTTTGGTATCAATGGTCTCCGACTCTTGCCGACTGTCCGGGCAATAGAGAACATGGATCGATTAGAGATGATCAAGGAAGCGATTAAGGCGACGGATGAACTAAAGGAGATTGAGGCGATACTGGAGGACTGTGAGTTATAAACAAAAACAATTAGTTGAATAACCAAAAAACTTCGTCATTCAACATTTTTTGTTCGATATCCGCAACCAACTAAACCAACTGTAACTCCACGCTAAGCCCCCAGCTACAGACGGCCATTTATGAGCCCCTTCGAAAAATTGCCGG
>JAIWHJ010000048.1:0-8659 GCA_048629695.1 Promethearchaeota archaeon | reverse complement strand
TATTCATGACATACTCCTTTATTTCCCTGCTCATTTCCGGATGTTGCCGGAGAGTTGCTGATACAACGCTTCGCCGAGTCCCATACCCTTTCCATGTGCCAGTTTTTCGGTAAGCATTTCATCATGCATGGACTGATAAAGGTCTTCAGCATAGCCGCCGTGAAACAGCCCGGTTTTGGGTACGCTTTTTCTCATGGTTGACAACATCTGCCTCAAAATTATCGCCTCGAAATCCGCACACGCGTTTCTAAGCTTCGCCTCTTTAGCCTTATCGGCTGAAAGCTCGGTTTGCTTGAGGCCTATCGATGTTGATGATGTGAGATTCATGTATTTATTTCCTCTAACCCAGATAAACTGGAATTTTTTAAAGGTCCTGGACTATTTTCAGTACCCCCTTGAGGGGTATAAGTACCTTAGAAACCGCTGATATCTCCTTTGCCCTCGCGCAGAATTATAGGTGTGTCATTCACCAGTGATACAACGCTGGACGGGAATGGATAGACGGGGCCCCCGTCGATTATGATGTCCACCTGTTTTCCAAACATCTCCTCAATCTCGTAGGCTTCGGTCATGGGTGGGTTATCGTCCACCTGAACAGCGCTGGTAGTGAGGATGGGATTTCCAAGTCCCTCAACAAGGTCCCGGCAGATGGCGCAATCGGGGACCCGGATGCCTACTGTTTTTTGTTTTGTAATCATGATTTTCGGAACCAGTTTAAAGGCGGGCATAACAAAGGTATATGGACCTGGCAGGTGTTTCTTTATCAAGCGATAGGCTGTGTTTGAGACATAACAGTATGTGCTGACGTTTTTAAGACTGTTGCACATGAAACTAAAGGGCTTTTTCGAGGGCCTTTTTTTTATTTGGTATACACGTTTCACAGCCTTTGGGTTGAATATATCGCAGCCGATCCCGTAAACGGTATCAGTGGGATAGCAGATGACAGCGCCCTGCTTTAGTTGATTTGTCACCTGTTTGATGAGACGTGGTTGCGGGTTGTCGGAATTGATGGAAAGCAGCATAGAGCCTCTTTTGAAATCGGCTGATTATTTTGTTTCAGGTTCAGAGGTTCAAAAAATTAAAACAATAAACTGTTGAACTCAAAAAATCCCATTTTGGGGTCAATTTTATTAATAGGTTAGAGACTGTCAGTTTGCAATCCGGTGATTTTTGCTGCCTGTGATCGTTTATTTGAGCAGCGGCCCACTATAATTCATTCCTGTAATGGAAGCAATGGCAAATCTTCCTGTGATTGTTGCCGGCATTGATATTGGCGCCAACACTTTTCGAATGCTTATCTCCCGAGTATCCGAAAGCACAATGGCGCCGTTTGTTAAAGATATTAAAACAGTCAGACTCGGGAGAGGACTTGGCAGGGAGAACCGAATCAGCATGGAATCCATGGATCGGGGATTAAAAACCCTTGCCTCGTTCCGGCAAATACTGGACAGTCACAAGCCTGCTGCCGGTCGGGCGTGCGGTACCCAGGCCCTCAGGTCGGCCGATAACAGTTCCGAGTTTCTGGAAAAGGCTGTACAGGTTCTGGGAATTGAAATTGAGGTGATCAGCGGAGAAGATGAGGCTCGGTTGTGCCTTTCCGGGGTTCTTTCCAGTATGACCGACAGAAAAGGCCAACCCCTGCTGCTGGTTGATGTTGGCGGAGGCAGTACTGAATTTATCTATTGTCAAGATCGTGAAAAAAAACCAAAGATCAAAAGCCTGCCCATCGGTGCTGTTGGATTGACCGAGTCCTTTCTTTACCAACCGCTTCCTACTTCCACTGAAATTGATTCTTTGACCGGTTACATCCGGGAAACGCTTGCACCTGTAAGCCGGATGTTGCACCAAGGCCATTTATGGGATTTGCCGGCCGCCTTTCCCGAGATTGTTGCCACCGGTGGAACCGCCACGGCCCTGGCCGCCCTCGATCTTGGACTTGAGACCTATAAAGGTTCTCTTGTGCAGGGCCACGTGTTGACTGAATCAAATCTAACGCGTATTATAGATAAAATTTCACTTCTTTCTCCCGGTGAGCGCAATATTTTACCGGGACTTGATAAACGCGGGGATATCATACTGGCCGGCGCTATGATTTATAAGGTCCTGCTTCAAATGAACGATGTTCACCATATCACGGTGAGCGATGCCGGTTTATTGGAAGGAATTGTTTACAGTGCTTATCATGGGTTCCGGGTTCAAGGTTCAAAGGTTCAAGGTTTATTTGAGTGGAACCTTGAACCGCAATAAAGTGTTAGTATAAAGGAGATGGGTTGATGCCGTTTGAAAAAATAGAATATGCTTATACGTTTGATGACCTCCTGCTGGTTCCCGCGGCCTCGGATATCCTGCCGTCGGATGTGGATGTGTCCACGCGTCTCACAAAGACAATTAAGATGAATATTCCCCTTGTGAGTTCGGCCATGGACACGGTAACCGAGCATAGAACAGCCATTACAATGGCCAGAGAAGGCGGAATCGGAATCATTCACAAAAATATGACGTTAGATGAGCAGGTTCGTGAGGTCGAAAGAGTAAAAAAATCAGAATCCGGGATGATCGTTGACCCTGTGACGGTTGAAGTAGGCCGCACAGTAGGAGACGTCAAGGCGATAATGCAAAACTACCGGATATCCGGAGTTCCGGTTCTAAAGGGCGAAAAACTTGCCGGGATCGTGACCAATCGTGACTTAAGGTTTGTAACCGACATCGATCTTAAGGTCCAGGATGTGATGACCAGTTCCAACCTGGTTACGGCCAAAATCGGCATAACCCTTGAACAGTCCAAGGCACTGCTTCATGAGCACCGTATTGAAAAGCTCCTGGTTGTTGATGATAACGGGACTCTAAAGGGATTGATAACCATAAAGGACCTTGAAAAAATCAGAAAATATCCCAATGCGGCCAAAGATTCCATGGGACGGCTGCGGGTGGGCGCCGCCGTGGGCATGGATGTTGATATCCTGCTGCATGTGGAACGGCTTATGGCTGTCGGTGTGGATGTTGTGACCCTTGACTCGGCCCACGGGCATTCGAAAAACGTGCTCAACGCGCTTCGGAAAGTAAAGAGCGCCTTCCCTGATCTGCCTGTTATTGCAGGCAATGTGGCAACGCCGGAGGGGACCGAGGCATTGATCAAAGCAGGCGCTGATTGTGTAAAGGTCGGTGTCGGACCCGGATCGATCTGCACTACCAGGATTGTTGCCGGTGTCGGCGTGCCTCAGATGACCGCAATATGGAAATGCGCCGACATTGCTGAAAAAAAATATGGCGTGCCGATAATTGCAGACGGCGGCATCAAGTTTTCAGGAGATATTACAAAGGCCATCGGCATAGGAGCCCACATGGTAATGGTAGGCAGCCTGTTTGCAGGCACGGATGAAACGCCGGGCGAGACTTTTCTTTATCAAGGCAGGACCTATAAGGGATATCGTGGAATGGGTTCTCTGGGCGCAATGAAAAAAGGAAGCAGTGACCGTTATTTTCAGGACGAAATCGACGAGCTTTCCAAGCTTGTTCCGGAAGGAATTGAAGGCAGGGTGCCTTACCGGGGTTCGCTTTCCTCCATGATATATCAGCTTATCGGCGGGCTACGTTCAGGCATGGGCTACGTAGGCGCCAGGAATATCGAGGAGTTGCGGAAAAAGGCCGAATTTGTCCGGATTTCTTCCGCAGGACTCAAGGAGAGTCATGTCCACGATGTAATAATTACAAAGGAAGCCCCTAATTATCGTTTAGGATAATTGGTTTTATTGGTTAACAAATTCAACCAATTAAACTGAGCGTATAACCTGCTTCTGTGAGATAAGCTACTTGCGGTTCTATTGGTTTGATTAGTTTGATTGGTTAACCAATAAAACCAATTCAACCAATTTTTTTTGGGAAAATATGACAACTGATATTCATGATGAAAAAATATTAATTCTTGATTTCGGCTCTCAGACGACCCAGCTTATCGCGCGTAAGGTGCGAGAACAGAAGGTCTACTGTGAGATCCTTCCTTTTGATGTGGATGTTGACGAGATCAAGGCTGGAGCGCCTAAAGGCATTATCCTTTCCGGCAGTCCCTCCAGCGTGTATGACAGTGATGCGCCAAAAAGTGATCCTGCAATTTTTGAGTTAGGAATACCGATACTGGGCATCTGCTATGGCGCCCAGCTCATGACCATGCAGCTTGGCGGCAGGGTTCAAAAGGCGGACAAGCGGGAGTTCGGAAAGGCGGACCTGGAGGTACTGAACACGGAAGGGTTGTTTGCCGGAATGAAAATCAAGGTTGCGGAATACCAGGTCTGGATGAGCCATGGAGACCGCGTAGAAAAACTTCCGCCGGGTTTTGAGGTATCTGCAAAGAGTGTCCATTCACCGAATGCCGCATTCAGGCACAATAAAAAATTATTCATGGGCGTCCAGTTTCATCCGGAGGTCACACACACCCTTATAGGCGTAGACGTGCTTCGTAATTTCATATTCGGCCTGTGCGGTTGCTCGCCGGAATGGACCATGCATTCCTTTGTAAAGTCCACGGTGGCGGCGATAAGTGAGCAGGTCGGCGATGAAATGATTATTTGCGGGTTGAGCGGCGGGGTGGATTCTTCCGTAACAGCGGCGCTTATTCACAAGGCTGTCGGCGATAAATTAGTGTGTATATTTGTAAATAACGGACTTCTAAGGACAGGGGAAACAGAAAGTGTACTACGGTTTTTCCGGGAAAAAAGCGGCCTGAAGGTCGTGCATGCGGATGCTGAAAATTTCTTTTTAAACCAACTTAAAGATATAGTAGATCCGGAGGAAAAAAGGAAAAAAATCGGTCTTGGTTTTATAAAAATTTTCGAAGAAGAGGCAAGGAAACTGGGTGATATCAAGTTTCTTGCCCAGGGAACTCTTTATCCGGATGTAATTGAAAGCATCTCTGTCAGGGGCCCGTCAGCCGTGATCAAGTCGCATCACAACGTGGGCGGTCTGCCTGATGTCATGAAATTGAAACTGGTTGAACCGCTCAGAGAGCTTTTTAAGGATGAGGTGCGGCAGGTGGGACTTGAACTCGGTCTTCCTGAAGAGGCCATTTACAGGCAACCCTTTCCCGGCCCTGGACTGGGGATCAGAATTCTGGGAGACATAACGTCCGGGCGTCTGGATATCCTTCGCAAGGCTGATGTGATCGTTCTTGAGGAAATGAAACGGTCCGGATTTTACAGGAAGGTATGGCAGTCATTCGCTGTATTGCTGCCGATCCGGACGGTCGGCGTCATGGGTGATGAACGGACCTATGAGAACGTGATAGCTCTTCGCGTTGTGGACAGTGTGGACGCAATGACCGCTGACTGGACCCGGTTGCCATATGATCTGCTTGGTCTCATTTCAAACCGGATTATCAATGAAGTAAGGGGCGTAAACAGGGTCGTATTTGATATCTCTTCCAAGCCTCCCGGCACGATTGAATGGGAGTGATTTTTGGAATGATGAATTATGAATGATGAGTGATGAATATTAATATTTTTTTTATGGAAATGAAAAATGCTGAAAACCGGTATCTATATTGACGCTGAAAATATCAGGCTGAGCGGCGGCTATGGGATGCGCTATAATGTCCTCGTTGATCTTGCCAATGCAGGGAATTCCGTGATGCTCAGGGCGAATTCTTATCTGGCTGAGGATAGTAAGCGTATAGGTGAAGACTATGAATATCGTCAGAAACTTTTCCGTTATTATGCCGTGCTCAGGGAGTGTGGATTTAAACTTATCAAGAAATATGTGAAACGGTACGTGGATGACGACGGTGTGGTCACGACCAAGGCCAATGCGGACATGGATCTGGCGATTGATGCCCTGCTGCAGTCTCGAAACCTGGATCGAATCATCCTCCTGACCGGTGACGGTGATTTTGTCCGTCTTATTCTTGCGTTGCAGAACAAGGGATGCCGGGTCGAGGTCATCGGCTTTAGAAACGTGAGCAATGAACTGAGGGAAACTGCCGACTCCTTTCTGTCCGGTTTTCTACTCCCGGGCCTTCTTCCGATCAACGGGGCAACCGACGGTGATAATGAATGGAAAAGAGGGACCGTTATAAATTATAACACCGTCAGGGGATTTGGCTTTATGCGGTACTACTCTCTATCTTCCTCCGGCCTCACGAGCGACACGGTTTTTTTCCATTGCACCAAATCATCCGCTGATTTTGATCCTCATGCCTTTGTCAATCCTTTGAGCATTTTTGAATTCCGGATAGCCATCAACTCTGAAAACAATAATCGCTCCGAGGCATGGGACATTCGAGCCTTTCATGAGGAAGACATTTGACCAATACGGGTATCCCATTCAACTATCCGGGTAGAATGGTAACCGTTCAGAGAGTGCCCCTGTTCAACAGACTCCTCCGTATATAATTTTTTCGTTTGCATCCTTTCTTCAAGCAATTCATGCGCTGTGTACTTTCAATCATTAAAAAATAATGAACATTGAGGATTAAAATAATATATACTGTTAACAATTATCTTATGGAAAACGGCAGACTGTTATCAACTTCTTTTTATCCCTGGTGAATGTTTACGATGAAAGATTATGATATCACGGAGTTAATAGACTTGAAGGCAGACCCGGATATGGTTTTTCAGCTATTAGTGAGTGTGATTCGGATTGTCCGGCTTATTAATGCCAAGCAGGGTTATGGCAGGCGACTGGACAAGGTGCTCAAGATCGTACTTGATTATCTTGATGTTGAGCAGGGATCCATCATGGTGCTTGAAAAACATAAATGGCTTGTTGTCCGAGCTGCAAGCAGACCCGAGATCATCGGGATGAAACAATCCATTGAAGAAAACTGTATTGCGTCATGGGTCGTCAAATCGGGCGAACCTGTCTTTATTCCGGACATTTCCAAAGATGACCGTTTTAAGAAACGGGAAGGTGATGCGTACAAGACCTTGTCATTGCTGTCAGCGCCTATTCTGCATAAAAATCGCGTTGCCGGTGTGTTCAATATTACGGACAAATCCGGAAGCAAGGACCTGCTTAAAGAAGATATCGCCTATCTCCTTGAGTTCAGCAGTCTGATTTTGTCGTTGCTGCTCCAGCAGAATATGAATCACGAGCTGAAAAAGCAGAAGAACATTTTAAAAAAACGAAACAAGGAACTCAGGCGTCAGGAGATGCTCCGTACGGAACTTACGCGAATGTTGGTTCACGATCTAAAGGCGCCGTTGTCCGAAGTTGTGGCGAATCTGGACATCCTGTCATACTCGATCTCTGACGAAAACAGAGAATTTTTAGAGTCCGGCCAGATCGGGTGCGATCGTGCTGTGAGCATGATTTCAAACCTTGTGGACGTTGACAGAATCGGCGATGGCAAGATGATACTGCTCAAAGAAGACGTCAACCCGAGGTTACTGCTGGAGGAAAGCATAAGTAGTGTCAAGGGGCTGGCAAAAATCAGGGACGTGCAACTGATTTTGGATTTGCCGTTGGAAGACGAATTACCGGATATAAGACTGGACAGGACCCTTATTTTGCGGGTGCTTCAGAATCTGGTGACAAACGGCCTTGGACACTCTTCAATCGGAACAACCATTATTGTCGGATGCTGGAAGACGCCCGGGAAGAAGAGGCTTGAGTTTTTCGTCAAGGACCAGGGGCCTGGAATACCGGCTTTTGAACAGGAAAGGATATTTGATAAATATGCCAGGATATCAAGCAAACAGGATTCCCTGGTAGGCGCCGGTCTTGGACTTCATTTCTGTAGACTGGCCGTTGAAGTCCATAATGGGAAAATCGGGGTTGAAAGCGCTGAGGGAGAGGGAAGCCGCTTCTACTTTTCACTCCCTTTGTAGTGTCGGGGGTTGTAAATATTCGGCTTGATGCCAGAAAATAGATGACAAACTGGGAATAATAGAAAGTGAGTTTGCGGGAATATCAAAATGTCAGGCCTGACCCCTTGTGTGACCCCTTGTGAGGTATAATATGACGATCACTGAAATAATTCCAATTATTGAGTCTCTTCCCCATGCAGATAAGTTTAAGTTAATGCAATTCCTTTTGGCGCAACTTGCTAAGGAAGAAGGTATACCTTTGCAAATCAAGGTTTCTAGGAAGGACGATTCTTTGTGGGATATAATAGGCATGGCAGAGGGAGAGGATGCAGAAGTAGCCCGACATCATGATGATTATCTGTATGGGTAAAATAATGCAAAGTGTTTTTGTGGATACTGGCGGATGGTACGCAGCAATTGTGCGTAAAGATCATGATCATAAAGTTGCAAAACAGTTCTTAACAAATAATAAGTTGCCTTTGATAACCAGTGATTATGTCATGGATGAAACTGTGACTTTGCTGCAATCCCGTATAGGTCATAATTATGCTGTAAGTTTTTTAGATGTCCTACAAACCAGTCAGCAAATACAATTGATTTACCTCACTCCGTCACACATAGCGGAAACCATCAAACTGTTCCGTAACAGGCCCGATAAGGGCTGGAGTTTTACTGATTGCTCATCCTTTGTGCTGATGCATGAATATCAAATCCAAGTTGCTTTCGCATTTGATGAGCATTTTCAGCAAGCTGGCTTTCAAGCCAAGCCATAAAAAATGGGGGTTGGTTTTATCTTCGGCCACTTAGAGTTGCGTGTTGAGTAGTGAGTGATGAGGAAAACCAGATCGTATCTTTATTCT
>JAIWHJ010000047.1:0-8780 GCA_048629695.1 Promethearchaeota archaeon | reverse complement strand
TCCGCCATTTTGACTCTATGGCAATTCTAAAACCAAGCAAAATCTGAGGAGTTGCTAACTGATTGAATTTACAGGCTGTCCCGCCTTACGTTGGTCTCCGGTTATTCTTTGAAACAAATGGACGGAAATTTTGTTTTTCCAATACATGCTCGGCAGAGCGTTTTCAACCTCTTTTTACCCTTGGTGAACGTTTAGGTTTTTTCATCAAACATGCAACTGAGAGATGTGTGAAATGTTTATCCAGTGTAAGTACCAACATTTTATGTCTTATTGCTACAGTTGCAATAAGGGCGTCTGTAAGAGGAATTGATAAACCTTTTGAGCGAAGTGCTTGAAGTTTTTTTCCGGTGCTTATCCAATCAGACTGTTCAACATTAAGGCAGGGAACTGTTTGAAAAAGAACATTTAGTTCTTCAGCCTCTTTTTTTCCCCGAACACCATGAAGAAGCTCAGCGATTACAGGACCAGTCATGAACGCCTTGTCGTCCTGAATCAAGTCGGTAACCATGTCACCGATAAAACCACTGCTGTTACGGAAATAATCTATCCAGGCAGAGGTATCAATCAGAACGTTTTTCATGAAAATCCTCCATGTACTCCGTAACCTCCTGCCGACGGAGTTCCTCCCAGTTGTCGGAAATATCAAGTTTACCGCGCATGCTCAAAAGCTTTTCTTTACGTTTCAAGTGTAAATATTCCTTCAAAGCAGTCCGTACAGCCTCTGTTTTTGTTTTTGCCTTGGTTAAAGTTAGTAAATCATGGAAAAGCACATCATCAATATTTAGTGTGGTTCGCATATAATTCACCTTAATTTGTATGATAAACGCGTATGCTAATGTGGGTGGGAGGGACGGGAGTTTCTTACATTTGACTCAATACCTTTTTTATCTTGTAAGACAATTCTTTTATGGAGAACGGTTTCTGGATAAAATCGTTGGCGCCCTCTTCCAAAAGTTCGGTTGCGTTGCCATTGATGTTGTATCCGCTGGCAATAATAACTTTTACACCTGGATCGATTTTCTTTAAGGCTTTATAAGTTGTTTTACCGTTCATTCTAGGCATAACCATATCAAGAATAACCATATCAATCTGATTGTGATGCGCTTGAAAAATATCAATCGAATCATGACCTCCTAATGCTGAAAACGCCTTATATCCCAATGATTTCAGTATATCCACGCCCACATCCAAAATGATCTGTTCATCATCAATTAAAAGGATTGTACCCTCTCCATGCATCACCTTGCCGTTGTCAGGCAATGAATCCTGAACAGTTACGTCCAGCTCTATCGCCGGCAGGTAAATATCAAAAGTGGAACCATGATCTTTTTCACTGTAAACATTGATAAAACCGCCATGGTCCTTGACAATGCCATAGACGGAGGCCAAACCCAGCCCTGTGCCCCGGCTCATCTCCTTAGTTGTAAAAAAGGGATCAAATACACGTCGTTGGGTGGCCTTATCCATGCCGATTCCGGTATCGGTAATTGACACCTTAACGTATATTCCAGGGTCTACCTTTATATCGGCCCGGCCTTGTTCCGGATCAAAATTGCTTGTTTCCAGGTAAAGATTCCCGCCACCCGGCATGGCCTGCCACGCGTTCACAAAAATATTCAAAAGCACCTGCTCTATCTGCCCCTGATCGACTTTAACCAGATGGAGATCCCCTGCATATTTTTCTTTAATGATAATCTCTTTTTTAGTCCGCCCGAACATATGAGCATTTTTTTTGACTATTTCATTGAGATCTGTAGATTCCAGCTTATATTTTCCTCCTCCTGCGAGTCCTAATAGCTGTGCGGTCAGTTCAGCGCCGCTTTTTACCTGATTTTCGATATATTGCAGCCTGGCGTAATTCGGATGGGTCGATTCAAGATCATTTAATATCAGTGAGGCATATCCCTGAATAACCATGAGCAGGTTGTTAAAATCATGGGCGATCCCTCCGGCCAAGGTACCGATGGACTCCATTTTCTGAGCCTCCTTGAGCTTGGCCTCAAGGCGTTTTGTCTCAGTAACATCGGTCATGGCGCCTTCAATATAATCGTCTTCAGGATAGAGCCTTGCCGATATAAGCAAATCCACCTTTTTGCCGTCTTTGCGTGTAAATTGTATTTCTAAATCAGAGACTGTCCCATATTTCTCCAACCTCTTAAGGAAATCTGATCTTTTTTCAGGTGCATAGACCTTGGCAAAAACGAACTCCCTGCTCAGATCCTCAGTCGAATCATAGCCGAGGATATCGGCGGTGATCTGATTGGCCATTATGATCTTACCGTCGCTTATCCGGCTGCGGTATAAACCGGCTAAGGCATTCTCATACAAACTCCGGTAGCGTTTTTCCGATTCCTCCAGGGCCTTGTCGGACTTCCTACGTTCGATAATATCGTGGAAAACCAAAACAATCCCTGATATATTCCCATTGTCATCTAAAATCGGCGCGCCGCTGTCATCAATGGGTATTTCCGTTCCGTCTCTGGCAATCAGGACAGTGTGATTCGCCATGCCCAGGACAACGCCTTTTCGAATTACCTTGCTTACAGGATCCTCGACCTGTTGACGTGTTTTTTCATTTATAATCTTAAAGATATTTTTTAACGGTTTTCCCAGGGCATCCGCATTCTCCCAACCGGTCAAGGAACTTGCGATATTATTTAAGAATTTCACCCGTCCTTCTGCATCCGTAACAATCACGGCATCGCCGATACTTTTTAGAATGGTGGAAAGCCACTTTTCGCGTTCTTTTAATTTGTTTTCCATCCCGCTTTTATAAAGCGCCATCTCTACCGCGGTGTGTAACTCCCTTTCTTCAAAAGGCTTTACAATATAGCCTAACGGTTCGGTCACCTTGGCACGTTCCAAGGTTTTCTTGTCCGTATAAGCGGTTAGATATATAACCGGGATATTGAAGCGGGAACGCAGTTGACCGGCGGTTTCAATGCCGTCCATTTCATTTTTCAGGACTATATCCATCAATACCAGGTCAGGACGATCCTCCTCAGCCTTTTTGATTGCCTCTTCACCGGAAGATGCAATGGAGGAGACATGATATCCTAAATTCTGCAGGCTTTTTTGGATGTCTTTTGCAATAATGCCTTCATCTTCAACAACCAGTATTCGCGTTTCCGTCATGCTTATATCGTCCCTTTTTAGTAACCGTTCACGGTTGTTGGTTGTCCTCGTTCCCAGGCTCCGCCTGGGAATGCATGCTAAAGGCTCTGCTTTTTTTTAGACCAGTCAATGGTGCATGGAATGCACCCTGCCGGGCTCAACAGCTCGCACGAAGGGAGTTAAGTTCACAAAGGTGCTTAAGGAGTCTGCAAAATATGGAGCGCCTCTGAACGGTTACCTTTTAATAGCTTATAAACGTTCACAATAACTTCCTCCCGGACGGATCGCTGTAAGCCTTGGCCAGTCCCGAATCAATGTAGCGTATATTAAGATCTAAATCAATAAGGCTTCGCTTAAAAATAAATTCAAAAAACCTCGGTTAAATGGTTTTAAAAGCCTAGGGAGTATAGAAATGATATATTTATTATTGTATTTATGTATAAATGTTATATATCTATAGCATGAAGTTTGAATTTGACGAAAAAAAGAGCGTAACCAACAAGGAAAAACACGGGATAAATTTTTATGAAACCCAAGCCCTTTGGGATGACTCGGACTTGCTGGAAATCCCTGCAAAAACTGTAGAAGATGAAGGCCGCTGGATCGTGATTGGAAAAATCTGGGAAAAACATTGGTCGGCTGTTATTACTTACCGAGATGATTCAATAAGAATAATCTCCGCTCGTAGAGCCAGGAAAAAAGAGATTCAAGATTATGAAAGCTAAAGAATTCGATAAAAAATTTGAAGCTGGTGAAGACATGACGGAATACCTTGACTACTCTAAGGCGCGCAGGGTTAACCAAGAGCCCAAACGAGTCAATATAGACTTCCCGACCTGGGTTGTAAAAAAGCTCGACAAGCAATCCAAAAAACTTGGTATAACAAGGCAGGCCCTTGTTAAAGTATGGATCGCGGAGAAGCTTAAAGAGGCTGTTTAAACAAGTTTGTAGGGGTGTTTTCTCGTTTTAATTTTTCATAATTAAACATAAAAACGCATTATGCGACGGTCCGAATTTGGCAGACAAAATTGGCCAAACAGCCTATAAACAGGAGATAAAAATAAATCTGTCCCCTTTTCGCCTTTTTAATTGGTCTTTACCCGAAAATTTTTTCATACAGCCGCCAGTAGGATTTATGTGTTCTAGTCCAGCCGGTTCGGGCGAAATTTTCAATGGAGTCGAGTGAGGAGTAAAGGGCGGGGACCACTGCCAGGGTCAGGCCCGTGGCCAGCATGAGTCCGAAGATCACGGCCATTGCCATGGAGCGCCAGTACTGGCTTGATTCGCTCATCCATGATATCTCCATAACGTGAAAGTCATATGAGATGCCGGTGACCATGGGGATCAGGCCCAGGGTTGTTGTGATTGCGGTCAGGAGAACAGGGCGCAGCCTTGTGCAGCCCGCGGCCACCACGGCGTCCCGGCAACTCATCCCTCGGTCGCGGAGCTGGTTGATGTAATCGATGAGCACGATTCCGTTATTTACTACCACTCCGGCGAGTGAGATGATTCCAACGCCGGTCATAATAATCCCGAAACTCATGTTGAATATGGCCAGGCCCAGGAATGCGCCGCCAAGGGAAAGTATTACAGCGGTCATGATTATGAGCGGCCGGCCGATGGAATTAAACTGGGTGATCAGGACTAGAGAGACCAGAAAAATTGCAATAATGAAGGCCTTTTTTAGAAAATCCTCCGACTTTTTCTGATGCTCCTGCTCCCCTGTGAGTTGAACCCTGTAGCCCGGCGGAAGATCCATTGTTTTAAGATATTCTTCAATCCCTTCTCTCACCACGGCGGCAGGGATTTTTCCCTCATCCACATTGGCTTTAACCGTGATCACACGATCATTATCGATTCGGATGATGCGGCCCAGGCTGCCCGTGTATTCGAAATCGGCCAGGGTTGAAAGCGGAATCAGCCGCCCATCGGGACTTGCAATAAGGAGATTTTTGAGTGTGTCCGTGTTCCTTCTGTTTTCAGGCGCAAGCTGCACTGTAATGTCATAATCTTCATCTTCCTCACGGTATGTTGAGACTTCTACTCCGTTATAGGCGTTTTTCAATGCCTTGCCTACACTGGCGGAGGAGAGTCCTGAAAGGGCGGCCTTTTGTCGGTCTATCTTGAGCCTGATCGTTGGCGAACCTTGTTCAAAGTCATCCTGGATATCATAGATTCCAGGTAGTTGGGCCGCTTTTTCCTTGATCGCCTGGGCCAGCCGGTTGAGAACGGAAAAGTCTTCACCGGATATTTCAATATTTACCGGCGGCCCGGTAGGCGGGCCTGCATCCGCCTCCTTGATGGTAATTTTTGCGCCTGCAATCCGTGCGATCCTCTCATGAATTTTTTCCAAGGTTTTTTTAGAGGGGTGTGGTCTGTCGTTAAAATCAATGAACTGCACTCCGACATGGCTGGGCGTATTGCCGCCGAATATGGCCGAGGCGCCTTCTGAAACCGATACTGCCGTGGAATAAACGTTTTCAATATTGTCAAGATCGCTGACACTCAAGTACTCTATTCCGTCCTTTGTCCGGTGTTCTTTAAAGCTGAGTGATTTTTCGTATTTTTTGATGTCAATGTAGTCGTTGTCTTGGCCTGTGGCCGCATCACGGTCGCAGACAGCCATTTCAACCTGTTTGGCGATTCTGTCGCAGAGCGCAAGGTCGGCCCCTTCAGGCATATCCATATTGACATACATAAAGGGCGGGTCCAGGTCGGGAAAAAATTCCACCGGCCTTTCAAGGCCCACTCTCAAAATCCAGGCTTCAAAAACTAGTATGATCAGGCAGAAGGATATAAAGAGCATTGCAAATCTGTGAGTTAATACCATTTCCAGAAATCGTTTGTAACTCTTTAGAATAACGCCTTTTACCTCAACCGGTCTTTCGCACATCTCCTCTACGGACTTGCCATGTTTTTCATTTCCGGACTGAAGATCTCTTTTTCCCTCTTTAAGCAGAAGAGACGCAAGGGCCGGATTGATAATCATTGCGACAAACAGGCTCGATGAGAGGGTTATGATCAGTGTGATCGGGAGATATTTCATAAACTCACCCATAATGCCGGGCCAGAATATCATGGGGAAAAAGGCCGCCAGAGTGGTTACGGTTGAACCGATTACAGGATAAGCCACCTCGCTCGTGGCACGCATTGCAGCCTGAACGCGGTCCACTCCCTGGGAAGTAAAACGGTAGATGTTTTCGATAATTACGATTGCATTGTCAACGAGCATGCCCAGGGCAAGGGTCAGGCTGAAAAGCACGACCATGTTAAGGGTTATTCCCATGACGTGGAGCACAATAAAGCTTAAGAACATGGAAAAGGGGATGGCAAGGCTGACAAGAACCGCATTCCGGAGCCCCAGCGCCAGGAACAGTACCATAACAACCAGGACAAGGCCTGTCATGAGGTTGTTTTCCAGGTCAGCCACCATGAGCCGGATTTCCTCGGCCTTGTCCATCACCTTGGTGATTTTCGTTCCCTTTGGCCATGTCGGCTCAAGTCGGTCAAGGAGTGTGTCGATCTGATCCGTGATCTTGATGATGTTTTCCCCGGCCCTTTTTTTGACCGAGATGTTTACGGCATTCCTGCCGTCTATCCTGGATCGGCTGGTTTCCTCCTTGAATCCGTCCGAGACAAGGGCTACATCGGAGAGGAAGATGGGGTGGCCGTCCCGGGAACCTACAAGCAAATGAAAAAAGTCATCCGGGGTTTTTAATTCGCCTGGAGTGCGCAGCTTGAAGCGGCCGTCCCCCATGCGCATGGCGCCTCCGGAGACGTTTTTGTTTTCCTGACGGAGCCTGTCTTCGACTTCCTGGGGAGAGAGTCCGAAATAGGCGAGTTTTTCGGGCATGAATTCCACCCTGATTTCCCGTTCACGGCCGCCGGTCACTTCAACTTCCAGGATGCCCGTTATGGTCTCGATCTCGTCTGCCAGGTCGTCTGCAATGTGCTTAAGCCTGGCATGGTCCACGGTTCCGCTTAATGAAAAGACCACGATCGGCATTTCCGAAAAATTGACCTCATAGACCACCGGGTCATCTTCCAGGTCGGAAGGAAGGTCTGAGTTTGCCTCGTCCACCTTGTCCTTTACCTTCTGAAGGGCATCGTCAATATCGGTTTCAGTGGTAAATTCAATACTTATGGAACTCGATCCTTCCGAGGAAACGGATTTGATCTCTTTTACGTTTTCAAGGCCTGTCAGTTTTTTTTCAATGGGGATTGTGACCGAGGTTTCGATATCGGGCGGGGAGACGCCCCGGTAGGTGGTGGAGATGAAGACATACGGAATCGTTATGTCGGGTTCGTTTTCCCTGGGCAGTTCAAAGTAAGAAAAAAGACCGGCAATTATGATTATTATGGCCAGAACGACCACGCCGGTCCGTTTTTTTATGGCGGTGTTGCTGACAATCAATTGCCGACATCCTCGGGGTCTGTCACGTTTCGCACTACTCTCACGGACTGGTCCTCTTCAACATTTCTGTGTCCCACGATAATGACCCGGTCGCCCCGGTTCAGTCCGGACAGAATCTGAATCTTCCATCCTTCCATGATGCCTGTTGTCACAGGCCGTTTCCGGGCAGTCTCATTTTCGACCACATAGGCGAATTTATCGTTGTCTTGCGTGATTATGCTGAAGAGCGGGACCCCGTAGGTGTTGTCAAAGACCTTTTTGACAACCCGGGTGCGGGCAAACATTCCCGGCAGGATGTCGCCGTATGGATTCGGAATTGCGAGCCTGAGGGTATAGACCATGGCCAGGGATGCGGGTTTACTGGAAAGAAATATTTTTTTGCCTGTGATTTCACGGTCTCCCAGGGCGGCAAGGATGACCTTGCACTGGTCCACATCTCGAACAGCCGACACATCCTGCTCAGGGATTGCAACCTCGACCTTGAGTCTGTCGATTTTAAGGATTTCCGCAACCGGGTCTGCGTAGTCCAGCAGTTCGCCTTCTATTGCAGGAAGCGAATTTACAACGCCGGACATGGGCGCAATGATTGTGCACCGTTTGAGTTTCAGTTTTGCATCATCAAGTGATGCATTCAGCTCTTTAAGGGTAGCCAGGGCCTCGTCGATCCGGGCCTGTGTAACGGCAGCCTGACCGCTTAAGTTTTTTAACCGATTGTAATTGATTTCGGCAAGTTCCTGCCTGGCCTCAATGGAGCGGACCTTGATTTCGTAATCACTCTTGTCAATCTCAAGCAGGACCTCTCCCTTTATAACCGTATCTCCTTCTTTTACTCGGACGGCAGTAATTCGACCCGGCGATTCGCAGCTTACGGTCAGGTCGTCCCATGGCTGGATCATGGAAGGCAGGTCAATGAGATCCACCATCCTCACGGGAACCATGGTCTGGGTCACAACATTTACCGGCAAAGGCGGGGCCTGCCGGGCAGCGGCCTTTTCCGCGGCAAGCCTTTCCGCCTTGTGCTTGATTGACACATATCCGGATACGACAAGGGCTGCGGCCAGAATACATAAAAATAATGACGGCAGATAACCCCATACAGCCCGCGAGAATTTATTATGTTTTTCAGGGATTGAATTCATGAGTAAAGATGGAGGACGGCGGGGGCGTTAAGGGTTTGAACGAGTCCTAAGGGTTCGCCCAAAAATAAATTTACATTTTCAGGTGTTGAGGCGCCCGCATGGCAAGGCGCGAG
>JAIWHJ010000046.1:0-8784 GCA_048629695.1 Promethearchaeota archaeon | reverse complement strand
AAAAATAAAATGCTATTCTGTTATATTTGTCGGAAAAGGGATTTTAGTCCAACACAGCCACTGCATCCCTCAAAAGGCGGGACTAAAGTCCCACTTTTGTTTCACATAATGAAGATGCCAAGAAGTACAATTTATTTTTTACCGAGCCCTTAAACAACCTATAACCATCAATTAATACCAAACAAAAGAAAACAATGGACCAGCTTACTCAAATATTACAACAACGCAGACAAAAGGCAAACGATCTGGCCGAATTGGGAGTTTCCCTTTATGCTAATGATTTTAAACCATTACACCACGCGTCTGATCTCCTTTCAAATGGTGGCGAAATTGACGATGATTCGGTCCCGGAACAAGGCCCTCAATATTCCATTGCCGGACGCATCATTGCAATGAGAAAATTCGGCAAAGCCGCCTTTCTGCATATTCAGGATGAGACCGGAAAGATCCAGATCTATGTCAAAAGGGATGTGCTGGGCCAGGAACAATTCTCGATTTTCAAAAAGCTTGATATCGGAGACATTGCGGGTTTCACCGGAGGCATGTTCAGAACCAAGACCGGAGAGCTGACCCTTGGCGCTCTTGAAATGAAACTAATCGCCAAATCCTTTCGCCCGTTGCCGGAAAAATTCCACGGCTTGACCGACGTGGAGCAGAGATACAGGCAGCGTTACGTGGACCTGATAGTAAACCCCGAGGTGCGTGAAACATTTCGAAAACGTGTTAAGATCATAGAACTTGTCAGAAAATTCCTAATAGAACGTGGATTCATAGAAGTTGAAACCCCCATGATGCACTCCATTCCGGGAGGAGCGACTGCCAAACCGTTTAAGACCCACCACAATGCCCTGAGCATGGACCTTTTTTTAAGGATTGCACCGGAACTCTACCTGAAACGGCTTTTAGTAGGAGGTTTTGAAAGGGTCTTTGAAATCAACCGGAACTTCAGAAACGAGGGTCTGTCCACGCGCCACAATCCTGAATTTACAATGCTCGAATTCTACCAGGCATTTGCAACATACCACGACCTCATGGATCTTACCGAGGAGATGATCTCCCTGATCGCCTCAGAGGTAAACAACGCAATGACGATCAAATACCAGGGCAAAGACGTTGACCTGACCCCACCCTGGAAACGATATACAATGGACGAGGCCCTGACCGAGGTTGCAGGGATCGACACGGCAATTCTTAAAAATCCTGAAAAAATCATCCTGCTTGCAAAAGAAAAGGAAATCGAGCTTAAGCCCCTCGACGGCCCTGGCAAGGCCAAGATGGAACTCTTTGAGCTTCTGGTTGAAGAAAAGCTCGTCAATCCCACGTTTGTGACCGAATACCCGACAGAGGTCTCTCCACTTGCGCGGCGCAATGAAGACAATCCGGATGTAACGGACAGGTTTGAACTTTTTATCACAGGCCGCGAGATCGCAAATGCCTTCAGCGAATTAAATGATCCTGTGGACCAGAGGCAGAGGTTTGAAAAGCAGATCGCTGAACAGGCCGACAACGAGGAAGTCGCTTCAGTGCTGGACGAGGATTTTATCAGGGCGCTTGAATACGGAATGCCGCCGGCCGCAGGTGAAGGGATCGGCATTGACCGGCTTGTTATGCTTCTGACCGATTCCCCTTCGATCAGAGACGTCATCCTCTTCCCTCACCTGAGAGATAAATAATGATGAATGATGAATATGGAAAAAAACGTGCAAGAGACCATAGCCCGGCAGCCCGGTAGGGTGCATTCCTTGCACCATTGACTTTATTGAATGTCGAATGTCGAACAAGGAACCGCAGAATTTCGAAGTGTGGCACCTCATCATTCGATATTCCTTGTTCGACATTCGATATTCATCTTGTAGCCCGGCAGGGTGCATTCTAAAAAAAGGCAGAGCCTTAAGGTATGCATTCCCAGGCGGAGCCTGGGAACGAGGGAAAAAATGATTCAACAGTCCGCATTCATCATTCATCATTCATCATTCATCATTCCAAACGGGGGGTCTGATATTGCGGTTTGAATGGTTTGTCAGCCTTCGATACTTACGGGCTAAACGTAAACAGAGCTTTATTTCGATTATTACGCTGATATCCATTGCCGGCGTTGCTGTTGGCGTTACCGCGCTCATCGTGGTACTGGCCGTGATGACCGGGTTCACGACCGAACTCAGGGAGAAAATTCTGGGGATCAACGCCCATGTCGTGGTACAGAAGTACGGCACAACCATAACAAAATATCGAGTAATCGAGGACCAGCTTAAAAATGTGCCCGGCGTTGCCGCGATTACGCCGTACATGTATTCCCAGGTCATGATAACCGGCATATCAGGAGGCACGGGCGCGGTACTCCGCGGCATTGACCCTGATTCAGCCGCCTCGGTGCTGAAAATTGCCGATAATATGATTGAGGGAGACATCCCGGCCTTAAAGCCCGGGGCCAATGGTCGTGATCCGAGGGTGCCGGGAATTATTCTTGGCAAGGAACTCGCCCAGCAGCTCCGCGCCCGCGTCCTGACCCGAGTCAGGCTGATGTCCGCATCCGGTCCGCTCACACCCATGGGAGTTATTCCCAAGATCAAAACATGTGAGGTTGTTGGAATTTTTGAGACCGGGATGTTTGAATATGACTCGGCCCTGGCATATGTGACGCTTTCAGCGGCCCAGAATTTCCTTGGTCTTAAGGACGAGATTCACGGCCTTGAAATTAAGATTGATAACATCTATCAAGCGCCGCAGATAAGCGAAGAAATCAAGAACAGGCTGGGCTTCGGCTATGCAGCCAAAAACTGGATGGAGATGAACAAAAATCTCTTTGCCGCGCTCAAACTTGAAAAAACCGCAATGTTTATCATCCTGGCCCTGATCGTCATGGTTGCGGCTTTTAATATTATCAGCACGCTGATCATGATGGTAATGGAAAAATCCAAGGACATTGCTATCTTAAAATCAATGGGCGCCACGGCCGGAAACATCACGCGGATCTTTGTATTTGAAGGCATTATCATAGGATTCACAGGAACCGTCCTGGGTCTTGTGGGCGGACTTTCAATCTGCAAACTGCTCAGTCATTACAAATTCATCAAACTCCAGGCTGATGTTTATCCCATTTCCACCCTGCCGATCAAGGTCGTACCGCAGGATGTGATACTTATAGCAGTCTCAGCCGTGATTATCACACTGATTGCCACGCTGTACCCTTCCCGGCAGGCTGCCAAGATTGATCCGGCGGAAGCGCTCCGATATGAATGAAATAAAGGAAAACAGCCTTCCTGATACCGGTTATCACGCCCAGGGAATCACAAAATGTTTTATTACCGGCAACAGTCGGCTTGATGTGCTGACAGATGTAGATATTCACGTGCGTAAAGGCGAGATGATCGCAATAACAGGGGCATCAGGGACAGGTAAAACCACGCTTCTCTATATCCTGGGCGCCCTGGATAGACCGGACAGCGGATCACTTATTTTCCAGGGAAAAGACGTCTTTCAAAAAAACGACAATGAACTTTCCCTGTTTCGTAACCGTACAGTGGGATTTGTATTCCAGGCTCACCACCTGCTCCCGGAATTCTCAGCCATTGAAAACGTGATGATGCCCGGCCTGATTGCAGGAGAGGAGAGGAAACAGCTTAACGATTATGCGGCCGAGCTGCTGGACAAGGTTGGGCTTTCCGACAGGACCAAACACAGGATCGGCGAGCTTTCGGGCGGGGAGCAGCAGAGAGTGGCGCTTGCCAGGGCAATTATTATGAAACCGGCGATTCTTCTTGCCGACGAACCTACCGGGAATCTTGATTTCAAAACAGGAGACAGAATATTTGATTTGATCCTTGAGATGAACAGCGCATTCTCGCTTTCCATAATAATGGTAACCCATAATCTCGACCTGGCAAAGAGAATGGACCGATGCCTGACCTTAAGAAACGGCTCTCTTGGAATGATGAATGATGGGTAGTGTTCTGAACCTGTTGTTAGCACCCTAGATTCACATTACATAATGAATTTGCTGGACAAATAGGATTGTCATAGTTATACTACGGTAGGGGGTAAATACTATGATAATGGAACCAATTTCATGTCCGACTTGCAACAGCACTGATATTATTAAATTCGGGACTACTGAGCAGGATAAACAAAGATATAAATGTCAAAATACAGAATGTACAACAAAAACATTTATCCGAGATTATACCTATTTAGGTAGGTTGCCGGAAATAAAAGAAAAAATTATTGACATGGCTGTTAATGGAAATGGAATTCGGGATACCGCACGTGTGTTAGAAATAAGCCCATCGACGGTTATCAATGAATTAAAAAAAAAACGCCTGAGCTCGAAACAGTAAATACCGCATTCATTTCCACTCTTGAAACAGATAGTGTAGAAGTTGAAATTCATAGAGTTGAAGATGCGGAAATGGACGAAATGTGGAGCTTTGTAAGAAAAAAATCAAATCAAAGATGGCTTTGGCATGCCATTGACCATAATACCGGAAAAGTGCTAGCGTATGTGTTTGGAAATCGTACTGATGAGGTATTTCTGAATTTGAAAAATCTACTAGAACCTTTTGGAATTAGTAAGTTTTTTACAGACGATTGGGGGGCGTATAACCGTCATCTGTCCCCAGAGAAACATGAGGTCGGCAAAAGAAATACTCAAAAAATTGAAAGAAAACATTTGACGCTCAGAACTCGAATCAAACGCTTGGCTCGAAGGTCGATTTGTTTTTCAAAATTAGAACAAATGCATGATACCGTGATAGGAATATTCATTAATCGGTATGAATTCGGGAAAACTATATGACATATGCCCCCCCAACAACAGATCTGCAACACTACCAAAAAATGCTAAAATCAAGTAAAAATTCCAGCCAAAAATATTTGAATTTTTTGGGGTTCAACGGGGCAAGGTACAGTGAACTGTTACATTTAACCTTGCAACTTGAAACGCAGTTGGTATGTTAGCGCATCTAAACGATTTTCACCTGAAAACAGACTATGGGCTCGGCAAAAAATAAATTGTACTTCTTGGCATCTTTATTATGTGAAACGGAAGTGGGACTTTAGTCCCGCCTTTTGAGGAAAGCAGTGGCTGTGCTGGACTAAAGTCCAACTTCCGACAAATATAACAGAATAGCATTTTTTTTTGCCGAGCCCTATATACATTTTTTTTTTGACAGGATTGACAGGATTAACAGGAAAAAAAAATAAAAAAAACCTGTTAATCCTGTAATCCTGTCAAATTCTTTTTAAGGAGACGACTCATGGATTACAGGGCCACGCTTAATCTGCCCAAGACCAAATTCAAGATGAAGGCCGATCTTGCCAGGAAAGAACCGGAACTTCTCAAGCGCTGGGACAAGGAAGACCTCTACGGCCAGGTAAACTCGGCCACTGCCGGTCGTCCGCTTTATCTTCTGCATGACGGGCCGCCGTATGCAAACGGCCATATTCATCTTGGAACCGCCTTTAACAAGGTATTAAAGGATATAATATTAAAATCAAAACGCATGGCCGGTTTTCATAGTCCGTACGTACCGGGATGGGATTGCCACGGTCTTCCCATTGAACATAATGTGGACAAGGAACTGGGCAAAAAGAAACAGGAGATTTCAAAGCTCAAATTCCGCAACAAATGCCGGGATTATGCAAAAAAATGGATAAAGATCCAGAAAGCGGAGTTCAAGCGGCTGGGCGTTCTGGGAGACTGGGACAACCCCTATCTCACCATGAACTACGGCTATGAGGCAAGTATTGCACGGGAATTCAACCGGTTCCTCATGTCAGGGTCCGTGGTCCGAAGCAAAAAGCCGGTCTACTGGTGCTCATCCTGCAAAACCGCCCTTGCCGAGGCTGAAATTGAATATCACGATCACACATCTCCGTCGATCTATGTGAAATTCAAGGTAACCGACGATCTGGGTGACGTGATTCCGGAACTGGCAGGGAAAGAGGTCTTTGCGGTTATCTGGACTACAACTCCATGGACCCTGCCCGCGAATCTTGCAATTGCCTTTCATCCGGATTTTCCCTATTCAGCGGTTGATGCGGGCGGCGAGATCTGGATCGTAGCCCAGGGCCTTGTGGAACAGCTTTCAGAAGAGCTTAAAGGCGTTGTTGACAATATCAAAATCCTGACAACCTTTTCAGCAGGGCTTCTTGAAGGCCGCACTTGCGACCACCCATTTATAGAACGTGAATCGCTCATGATACTTGCCCCGTATGTTACGCTTGAAACCGGGACAGGGTGTGTGCATACCGCGCCCGGTCACGGCCGGGAGGATTATATAAGCGGCGTCAGGTACGACCTTCCCATACTCTCGCCGGTGGACGACAACGGAAAATTCACCGACCAGGCAGGGCCATACGCATCAATGAATATTTTTGACGCAAACAAGGCAATAAACAGGGACATGGCTGAAAAGGGCGTCTTAATCAAAGAGGATTCCCTTACCCATAGCTATCCCCACTGCTGGCGCTGCAAAAGGCCGGTAATTTTCAGGGCCACGGAACAGTGGTTTATTTCCATGGAAAAAAATGACCTGCGCAAAAAGGCCCTGGCCGCCATAAAGGATGTCACCTGGACGCCCAAATGGGGAATAAAGCGTATCCTGGGCATGGTTGATGTGCGTCCGGACTGGTGTCTTTCCAGGCAGCGGGCCTGGGGTGTGCCGATCACGGTTATTTACTGTGAAAAGTGCGGGGAGATCATTAAAAATAAAGAGGTTGCTGAAAAAATAGACAAACTCTTTAAAAAGGAAGGGGCAAACAGTTGGTTCACGCACGATGCATCTGATTTCCTCGGCCCGGATGCCCGGTGCCCGAAATGCGGGTCAGACTCTTTTAAAAAGGAAGAGGATATCTTAGATGTCTGGTTTGACTCCGGTGTAAGCTATGCCGCGGTGCTTGAAGAGACTGAGGGCCTTTCCGCCCCGTGTGATCTTTATCTTGAAGGCAGCGACCAGCACCGCGGATGGTTCCAGAGTTCGCTCCTGGCCTCTGTCGGCACACGCGGGATTCCGCCCTACCGGAGTGTTTTGACACACGGATTTGTGGTGGACGGCAAGGGCAAAAAAATGTCCAAGAGTCTGGGCAACGTGATTGCCCCTTCCGAGATAATTGACAAGCATGGCGCGGAAATCTTGAGGCTCTGGGTCGCATCCGAGGATTACAGGGACGACATCAAGATCTCAAACGAGATCCTCGGGCAGCTCACGGACGCCTATCGAAAGATCAGAAACACGATCCGCTACATGTTGAGCAATCTGTTTGATTTCGATCCATCTGCCGACTCGGTGGCCGTTGCCGACATGGAGGAGCTGGACCAGTGGGCGCTTCACCAGTTTGAATTACTTAAAACAAAGGTGAAAAAGGCATATGAATCATTTGATTTTCACTCGATCTTCCACGCGGTCCACAATTTCTGCACAGTGACCATGAGTTCCCTCTATCTTGACATCTTAAAAGACCGTCTTTACACGGCCCCGCCGACATCCAAGGCCAGAAGGTCGGCCCAGACCGTGCTTTACGAAATCGTGGACGGCCTGTTAAGACTGATGGCGCCGGTTCTAAGTTTCACGTCTGTCGAGGCATGGGAATACCTGCCCCAGGTATCAGGGCGGGAATCAAATATCTTTCTGGCAACATTTCCCAAAGAGCGTAAGGATTTTCTGCATGAAGAGCTTGCAACAAAATGGCAGCGGATTCTTGAGGTCAGGTCGGAAATCACAAAGGCGCTTGAGATCGCCAGGCAGGACAAGGTGATAGGCCATTCGCTCGAAGCCGAAGTCCTTGTCTCGGTAAAGGGAGATCTTGCCGATTTCTTAAAAGAGCGCCTGGATACGTTTCAGACCATCTCCATTGTCTCGGCAATGCGGCAGGTGGATGAAATTAAAGGCGCCTGTTACCGGGCGGACACGATCGAAGATATGTCCGTACTTGTAAGGCCGGCGCCGGGAGAGAAATGCGAGCGGTGCTGGATGCGGTCCGAATCCGTGGGACAGGATAGCGATCACCCGCAGTTATGCGCACGCTGCGTTTCCGTCATGGGGGAGTTGGCCTGAATCCGGGGTTCAGGGTTCAGGGTTAGGAGTCTTCGCTACCTCCTCAAATTTTAATTTTGGAATTCCCATAAAGCCGGAATGGCGGAAAGTGTTCCGCTAAAAAATTCCAGTTTATCTGGGTTAAGTTGTAGGCCCACATAATGAATATTTACAAATTTGGAAAATCGGAACTGACACTGATCATTCCGGCGCTTGCCGTGGTACTGGGGGACCAGTTATCCAAGTGGTGGATTCTGGAGACCTTTGCCCTGCATGAAACAGAGGTCGTGATCCCCGGATTATTCAATCTCACCTTTGTTATGAATTCCGGCGCTGCATTCGGACTCTTTGCCGGCGACCTCACTTTCGGCAGGCAATTCTTTTTTATTGCAGTTGCAATGACAGCCCTTGTTGTTCTGTTCTTCGCATACCGCCATTTGAAATCTCAAGGCCGAATTTACGTCATTGCAATCGGACTCATTTCAGGCGGAGCGATTGGAAACCTGATTGACCGAATGCGGTTCGGCGCGGTTATTGATTTTTTCGATTTCTACATCAATCAATACCATTGGCCGGCCTTTAACATCGCGGATTCCGCAATCTGTATCGGAGCAGGATTGTTGCTCCTGGGAAATTTTTTCATTTCACCTCCAAATAAGAACCAGAACAAAAAGTGATAAAGGGTGTATTACGCGTTTGTCCGGAGCCGAAAAAATTTTGTTGGGTTTCGCCTTGATGGGTGGTTTTTTCTCTA
>JAIWHJ010000045.1:0-9101 GCA_048629695.1 Promethearchaeota archaeon | reverse complement strand
CACCCTCTTTAAGCTAGAACCCGGACCCCCTGAACCTTTGAACCTCTGAACCCTGATCCTCTGAACCCGGAACCCCTGAACCCTGAACCCCTGATTCGTCAAATAAAACAAACGGATCAATCTTAAGAATCTGCGCCTCAAGGACCTCTAAATTCTGCCTGACTTTATCGATAATGTCTGTACGCGGATATTGTTCAAGTATTTTAAGCAGCAACTGGCGGGATTGGAAAAGAAATTCAGCCTTCCGGCTTCTATCAGTTGTCTTCCTCGCCTTCACAAAAAAAGCGGCTGCATTTCGACGCAGTTCAGCAGCAGCCAGGTTCGAGGCCTCTTTAATCTTTACTGTTGCTTTTTCATCATAATCTGTTTCAACAAGGGCGGAAAAGGCATGGATGGCCTCATCATACTTCCGTAAATCCAACAGCTTGACCGCCTCATCCCACCGGGCCGAGAGCGCCTGATCCATCAATTGCCGCCTAACCTCCCGTTCCTGGGCCTCTGCAATAACAACATTATCAAATGCATTTTCGACCATATCCCTCATATCGTCAGGAATCTCCCCTTTAAGCAGGGCATTAATAACAAACCCGGCCTCGGAATATTCCTTCCCGTCCACAAGCCCGTCTACTGTCTCAAGCTGCCCGGTGATCCATGCCCGAGCCTGTTTATCCGCCTTACTAAAAAGAAGCCCTGCGCTTTGCGCAAACTCACTTTCAGGAGAAATATGTTCCAGCTTTTTCACCAGGGTATTCATTTCAGACGGCACATGCCTTCCGTCAAAGGAAAGATATATCTTGAGAACAGACCTGAAAATATTGAGTTCCTCTTTCCTCCGGCTTCCACTCTCGATCAAAGAGAGGTGGCCGGCAACCCATTGATCGTGTTCCCTGCAGGACTCACGATAATCTTGAAGCTCCCGGTAAATGGTCTTTGCCTCTTTAATCCGCCCATTTACCAGAAGCAGATCCGCTGCCAGACGTTTAAATGAAAGAGGGGCAATCTCTTCGGCGCCTGAAAAATTCGGCACAGGGCTGCAGATCCGTCCAGACAAAACGCTTCGGGCATCACCTTTTTTTAAATCCTCCAGAGTGTCGAGCACCACTCTCACTGACTCATCCACGCGCCCGGTTCGGAGTAAGGCCAGACCATACTTTTGTTTGAGTGAAGGGGTCAGTTTTTTCTTTGGAAATGTCTCTTTCAGATTTTCAAAGGCTCGAACGACTTCCTCACTTGCCTCCTTTTGTGCGTATTGGCGGACTATTGTTTCCGCATATTCCAGAGATTCAGCCTTAAAACTTTCCAGCAAAAGAGACGCAGACGGACCTTCCGTCAAAACCGTATCGCATCCGCTCTCCAGGTATTCGATATCAAGCAGGAATACGTTCCAGGGGTCCTTGTTTTCAATCCCCGGATCAACCAATTGGTATCCCCGGTCCAGGATACGCTGACGAAGCCTGCTGTAAGCTGAAACAACCCTGTCAAGACGTTCGGCGCATCCAGCCCATTCTCCCGGCAAAGCCTCATCCAGATCCAGAAAGCCGATCTGATCCGAAACCGCCATCCATTCAGCAAGCCTTTTCTCATAAACAGCAAGACGCTTATCCACATGCCTCAGATCCGGCAATTTCATATCTTCTTTCACCCAGGCAGTCGTTTCATCCGGCATAACCTCTTTGGGACTTTCATCAAGTCGCCCGATAAAATCCGGTTTTATACTCATTTCAGGAACAAGGGTTTCCTGATCCTTGGCCTCAATTGAAACATCTGCCCGCGAGTCAATGGTTTCAGGAACCTTAACCACTCTTTTTTGCCGTTCCACCAGTGAAACACAACTTGTCAGAATTAGACAGAAAACCACAGAATAAAGACATAAACCCAGGCTTCTCATGTTCAGTTACCTCTCATCCGCCAGAACGGCAGAAAATATCTTGCCGGTTTTATTTCACCTTCAGCGCTCTCTTTGCCAAACGTAACTATTGTAGTTCCGGAGTCTTCTCCGGAATCATCCTCTCCTGCCAGGGTGTTTTTCAGAACAATTTCCAATAAAGGATCAGCCGCTCCAATTACCGTCCCGCCCCGGCCAGGCTCAACAGACACCTTGACCTGGCCGAGGTCGGGGTAATGGAGGGGCATCTCGGAAAACCCGGCAAACGACATGTCGACCACGTCGACCTTTTTCGCATATTTTCGGTCCAGGATAACAGCATTGGCAAGACGTGTCCATAGCGGAAGGGCGCCTGATGAACCGGTAATATGCGTACTGGTTCTTACCATGGAACGATTGTCGTCAAACCCCACATAGACAGCCACTACGTAACACTCTTCAAGCACAGCCCTGTTCCCTTCCTTGTCCAGCCCCGGCACGATACCGACAAAGGCCGCATTCCTGAAACGGTTGGCTGTCCCGGTCTTTCCCATCACCGGCATGCTGATATCGAGTTCGCTCAGCCGCCCCTCCTTTTCAGGGTCACTGCTCCTCAGTTTGACCCTTTTATCTGCATAACGGCCTGTTCCATATTTCACTACATTACGAAGAATATCGGTTACAACAAGGGATGACTTAAAGTCGGTAATCCGTTTGGCCGTCCGCTTCGGCTTATAGATTACCTCACCGTCACGATCCTCTATTCTATCAATAATTCTTAAGCCGTTTCCGCTCCCTTCCGTGCCGATGACGCTTGTCTCTCCGGTTGCAAAAACCTCATATACATTGGCTGCCTCTAAAAGAGATATCACATTGGAACCAAGGGGAAAAGAGAGAACCGGGTCCAGTCTGCTTTCAATATTGCATGCCCGGCCAAAGGCCACCATGTACCTGAGCCCGGCCAGAACTCTGAAATCACGAATCCGGTGCAGCACTTCAGAAGAATATGGGGGCAGTCCATTAAGCCGATCATACTCATTTTCCAAATATTCCTGTAACTGCTCTATGGTTGCCGGGGTCAGCAACCCTTCGATCAGTATGGAATTCCAGAAAACTTCCTGCTCGTTTTCATTCATGGGCAAAAGAGTGGTCATCAAATCATCCCGGCTCATCTTTGTCCACCCTGTGCCGGGTGATTTCCTGCTATAGATGAACGACCCGGGCGCCGGCCCGCCGTATTTATCGTCCAAGGATAAAACACCGGTTTCCCAATACAGGCCGGTGTCAAAAAAATCTCCTGAAAATCTCAAAACATCCTGTTTCAGCTCGGACAGATCCTTGTTAAGTTCTATGTACCTTATGAAATTCTTATCAAGTAGACTTCGCCTTATCTCCTCCTCACGACCTGAACGACGTTTAAGCGGATACATTTCCGTCATGGCATCAAACAAAAACATACGAAGGTTCTCAAATTCCTTATGCCTCCCGGAAAACATCAAATCCGGTTCCATGCGCTCGACCGCTGTTGTAAAAGCCGCGTCATACAGGGCATCCCTGTTCACGACTATCCCGAATTCATCACGGACCCTTTGCCTGTAATGTTCATACGACTCGTCCCGGCCCCTGCTCAGACCCAGGTGAGCGATCACCTCCTTGAACCGGCCCGGCGAAAGACGATCACACAAATGATAAAGCAGCCAGACCGTGGCAACGTTTTCCGACTTTGTCCCGGCCCAGTTCATGGAGACCCATTCGTGGGGGCTCTCATGGTCGGGCCTTGGGAAATATGCCTGCTTCTGATATATAAACACATTTCTCAAATTGTGTAAGATATCCACGCTGTTCCAGCAAAGTTGGAGCGCGGCGCAGTAAACCAGCGGTTTTAACACCGACCCCAGCTCCCGCCTGGCTGTTATCGCACGGTTATAGAATCTGTTGTCCATTCCGCCGACCATGGCCCTGATAAATCCATGCTCCATTATCAGTGCGCCGCCTTGCATTTCAGGATATTTTTCCAGGTCAAGGATATATTCATCGGTTATCTCGTCAAACTCACGTATACTGACATAGACCGGATCGCCGACCTTAAACTGATCAACAACCCTGTCAAGATCGTTTTTTCCCGGTTTTGTCCATCTCTGACCCTTGTATTTTGCAAGGGGAGATATGAGATTCATTAACCCGGCCTTGTCGACACGGCCTTTGGTCTCCTCCTTTACATCACTGTCGGAAAAACTGACCAAAATGGAGTGTGATGGAGATTTTTCAATCTCAACCACGCTGCCGAACAGAAAAGATTTGACTCCCCCCTTTTCTCGGTTGTTTTTCCTGATGGATTCATACGTATCCTGAATAGACCCGGCATCATACCCTTTCAGCCTTATATCCAGCCGGGACAACTCCTTTCGGAGCGAATATAGGCTGCTTTCCTGCAGGTCTCTGTCCAGGGTCGTGACAATCCGTATCCCTGATGTTGCCACGTTATCAATCCCTCGGTCGGCTAACGCCTCCTCCACCTCGGGTTCTGCAAGCGCTTCCTTGACCAGGTCCATGGCAGTATTAAACGAATAATAGGTACGGCCCTGGCTAAAGGGGATATCGCGATCCAAATTCGTCTGGTACCTGACCGTATCGATCATCCCAAGGTTGTACATATGGGCAAGAACGTATTTTGTCCGCATCCTGGCCCGATTTACGGCCTCTTCGGACAACTCCTCGTTCTTCTTAATAAAAGGATTGTAATAATTAGGACGCTTGACACTTCCTGCGATAAAGGCGCATTCCAGGATATCGAGTTCATCAACCGACTTGTCAAAGTAGTACCGTGCGGCCACTCCGAGCCCATGGCCGTTTCCACTGACATAGAACTGGTTGATGTAAAATTCCAATATTTTTTCCTTGGAATAATGATACTCAAGGCGGAGCGCATACAAAAGCTCCTTTAATTTGGATTTCAAAGACCTGCCCTTACGCCTGAAGAGGTTTTTGGCCGTCTGCTGGGTGATGGTGCTTCCGCCCTGAACTACGCGGCCCGCCTGAAGATTCACCAGCGTCGCACGGGCCATTCCGAAAAAATCCACACCGTAATGATCAAAAAAGGCGCTGTCTTCAGCAGCAACAATAGCGTTCACAAAATCCTTCGGCACAAGGCTGAAAGGCACATACTGGCGATGGGCCTCCTGGAAAAAAACACCGATTTTGCTCGATCCGTCGCTGTAAAATACAGGGCTTTCAATAGCCAGAATCCGCTCTATGTTATCCTCGGAAATCTCATCCCCCGGACTAAATACCACCAGCCAATAATATGATGTGATTCCGCCCAGGATCGACAGACAGACAATGCTGATTATTATTAAAAAAATTCTTTTCACTAGTTTTTTAAACATGATTTTTCAATTTCTCCATCTCTCATATTTCCCTAACCCGGATAATCAGAATTTTTTAAATGTCCCGGACTATTTTCAGTACCCCCCAAGGGGTATAAGTACCTTGGAAAATATTTCTTGCAAGAAACGTGCACAAACTATTTTCTAGGGTACTAAACCCCCCTTAAATTGCAAGCCTTGACACGTTTTTGTTGCATATCTAAGAGATATCAAGTTAAAATACAAGGCTAATCAGACCGGGTATTTTCCCAAAATCCTCACCATAACCATAAGCCCTGTAAGTGTTCACCATGAGTAAAACCAGCCTGACATATTTAATCATCCTGTTTTCCCTGCTTCTGACGGTTTCGGCCTGCACCTCCTTAAACAACGGCGCTGCCGATGGGCCGGCCGGCGAAAATATTGCGGCTGCATCCGCCTCGTCGGATGCGGATCCATTAAGTCAAGAAATAGAGGTCTCTCCTTCCGAGATCTCAGGGAAGGGATTGACGGAGCAACTGACGATTCCTGAACCGGAAAAGACAGTTGTTCTGGAAGTTAAGGAACTGGAGGCCCTGGGAAAATGGGAAGAAGGTTCCCTGAAAACGGTTCCTGAAAAAAAAATCCAATACGACTTCCCGGTAACCGTAAACAAACACGTTGAGTTTTACCTGGACTTTTTCCAGAACAGGCAGCGCGAGACATTCGACCGCTGGCTTGAACGATCAGGGCGTTATCTTCCTTTGATTCAACAACAGCTCAAGGAGGCGGGACTGCCTCTTGATCTGGCGTATCTGCCGATGATCGAAAGCGGATACAGCCTGACCGCCTATTCCAAGGCACAGGCCGTAGGGCTCTGGCAATTTATCAAACCCACCGG
Organism: Promethearchaeota archaeon; assembly: GCA_048629695.1. Taxonomy (GTDB): domain Bacteria; phylum Desulfobacterota; class Desulfobulbia; order Desulfobulbales; family DAOVYS01; genus DAOVYS01. The sequence continues at coordinate 2,992 of JAIWHJ010000045.1, read as the reverse complement.
ACGTCATTACGGGCTTGTGATCAACAACTATGTTGATGAACGAAGGAACCCTGTTAAATCCACCCGGGCGGCAGTGGCATATCTTTCTGATCTTTACGATGAATTCGGATCATGGCATCTGGCTGTTGCCGGCTACAATGCAGGCGAGGGAAGAGTCAGAAGCGCTGTAAGAAAATACAAAACCGATAACTTCTGGAAAATTGCTCAACGCCGGGGTTTAAAGTCTGAAACAAAGCGTTATGTCCCGAAACTGATCGCAGCCATCATCATTGCCAAGGACCCGGCAAAATATGGTTTCAAAGATATCGAATATAAGAAACCGCTTACCTGTGAGACCATTGAGATCCCCAGGTGGACCTCTTTAAGGGCCGTATCCGTGGCCTGCGACGTGAGCCTGGAAAAACTTCGGGGTCTTAACCGGGAACTGCGCCGCTCCATCACCCCCCCGGGCCCGGCCGTCTATTCCATAAATGTTCCGGTCGGCAAAAAAAATCTGGTTGCCTGTAATCTGCCCATGGTTAAGGCCATTGTCAACACCGAATACAAGACACATGTTGTCCGTAAGGGCGAGAATTTACAAAAAATCTGCAAAAAACACAAGATAAACGGGACCACCCTGCTCAAGGCCAACAACCTTAAAAAATCTAAGTTCACTATAGGACAGAGACTGCGCATCCCTTTTCAGACGACCACGTTCAAGCTGACGGCAAAAAACGAGATTGGTTCCGGATTCGGCCCTGCCGAGATTTCCATGGAAAATCTTGTATTGCACAAAATTCTTCCAGGTGAGTCAATTTCATCAGTGGCAAAAAAATATTGCATTCCTGAATACATAATCGCTGCCTGGAACAACCTCAAGGACATCAACCGCATAACCGCGGGAGAACAACTGGCCCTTTATCTCAATGTCAAAAAAACGGCCGGATCGAAATCTCCAAGTGTGAAACCCCCTGCTCATAAATCCCTTTCCCTGCAAAAAAATCAGCCTGCCGGACGAGTCATTTCCGCCGCAAAAACGAAAATCCGATACTCGGTCAAACCGAAAAGGACAATTACCGCCACTGCCTGGAAAAAGAACATTAGGGCCGGCAAGGCCTTGCATGCAAAGGCAACCTCCCCAAATACGACTCCGGAATCAACCAATACCATGCGCCTCACCTATTATCAGGTCCGGGGGGGTGACACTCTGTGGGACATTGCCAGGAAATTCAAGCTGACTCCCGCTAAGATCAAGAAGTGGAACGACCTTAAAGGGAATCTGATCCACCCTGGGAACCAGCTGATAATCAAAGTGAAACAACCTCTCAAAGCTTCCTGACATATATGGAAATTCACGGAAAGGTCGCCTTAGTCCTGGGGGCATCCAAAGGCATAGGCAAGGCCGCGGGACTCGCTCTGGCCAAGGCCGGGGCAAAAGTTGTTCTCACCTACTTTGACTGGCCGGAAGAATCAAAGGCCATGCAGGATGAATTCGCAACCCTTGGCGTTGACCATCTCACTTATAAAGTGGATCTGCGGGATCCTGAACAAGTGGGGGAGTTGATGGAGGCGGTTCAAGACAGATACGGACGCCTGCACATTCTGATCAACAACATTGAACGCGGCGGAATGCCCGTGGTTCACGGGCCTTACATCCCCGAGCAATGGGACCTTGAGATGGATACTACTCTCAAGGCAAAATGGTGGGTATTCCATAAAGCCATGCCGCTGCTTAAGCGATCGGGAGAGGGGGTTGTAATAAATATCTCTTCAATCGCCGGTCTGGTCGGCAGGTCCGGCCCGGCAGGCATAATCTTTAATGACGCTTATGCTGCTGCAAACCGGGCCATTTCATCCTTTACCGAAACATGGGCCAGGGAAGCGGCGCCTTTAGTTCGAGTCAATGAGCTGATGCTCGGTTTTTTTGAGACCAGACATGCGGAAAACACCAGGGGGTGGGACCTGCTTTCAGATGAGCAGAAAAAAGCTATTAACGACCACACCTTGTTGAAACGAAACGGCAGCCTGGCCGATGTTGTCAAGGCGATCTTTTTTCTGATCAAAGACGCCGGGTTCATGACAGGCAGCGTAATCAGGCTTGACGGAGGCTATCTGCTGGGCGGCGCCGAACCACCGCCTATACCAAGGGGAGTGCTGTAATCGTTTCGACCTGTGCAATCAGGAAAAACGAACTTACAATAGATTATGCTTTCAAAATGAAATTTTTAGGACAGAACTTTGGGACATTCTTAAATAATAATCAACCATCCGATCATTTAATAGTTACTTATTTAAGAATGTCCCCCTAACCCAGATAAACTGGAAATCTTTAAAGGTCCTGGACTATTTTCAGTACCCCCCTGAGGGGTATAAGTACCTTAGAAAATATTTTCTGCCAGAAACGCGCAGAAAATATTTTCTAAGGTACTAAATCTGAGCGCTATTTGGGTAAGTTATTTATTCCCACATCCCTTGTACCCGTTTTGGGCGCGTGCAGATGGGGTGCCTGTGAACGATTAACGATCAGGTCTTTCAGCGATACATAAGTATGCTGGAAGGCCTGATCGTGGACAAGATGGATCGGACTTTTTTCAACGCCATCAATCCTCAAGGGTTGACAGGTCGCCCTCCTTTAATCCTAATTCCCGCGCTTTCAACACACGGCGCATGATTTTGCCGCTCCTGGTTTTTGGGAGTTTGTCTTCAAATTCGATCCCACGGATAACCACAAGGGGGCCCAGCTCCTTTCGGACGTGGTTCTTTAATTCGTTCACAAGGGTATCTTTATCCTCGTCCACGCCCTCTTTTAAGGTGACAAAGAGTTTGGCCACCTCTCCTCGAACTTTATCAGGCACACCAATGCACGCAGCCTCAGCAACATGTTTGTGACTGACCAGGGCGCTTTCGACCTCTGCTGTGCCTATCCGGTGACCGGCAATCTTGAGAACATCATCAGAGCGGCCCTGAAACCAGAAATAACCGTCCTTATCTTTGGTGGCAATGTCGCCGGCCA
>JAIWHJ010000044.1:0-9215 GCA_048629695.1 Promethearchaeota archaeon | reverse complement strand
AAGGAACGAGAAAATAGGGGAATAGGGGACAGACCACGGTTTCGATGGCCTTCAAAAGGCGTGTCTTATTTAAACCGTGGTCTGTCCCCTATTCCCCATATTCCCCATGCCTATTCCCCAAAGGAACTCGAATTACAGTTGAATTAATCTTGGAAAAGCTATCATCTGGTGAATTTGTACGGATTTCTGGAAGGTCACCATTATGCCTCTTAATCCGTAACTCGTGGGGATTCTTTTGCCATTACCATTGCAGCGGACCAGGTAACCCATGATCCTCTAAGGGATGGGGACGAAATAATTTTCCCATCTCTAACCATTTGCTACACCTGACACAGGGAGCTGTAGTTGTCATTATAATTTAAATAAAATTGTTCTAATTTCAGTACCCAAAAAAAATTTCGAGCCGTGCGGCATCAATTTCCCCATTGTTCCTGGAGAGGGCTATGTCCTTTTTGTGAAACAATGAATTGATAGCGAAATCCTTATTTCTTTTTCACGATTTTGACGAAGGTTTTGGCATCAACGATCTGGATGCCATGATAATGCTTGAGGCTCAAGAGATGATTGTCGCCGGAAACGATGTAATCCGCTTTCGTTTCCAACGCACAGGCGAGAAACTTGTTGTCGGTGGGATCATCCTTGATCCTGTCTGTTTTGTATCGGTCTTGCGTGACAATATGCGCCTTTTCTCTGATAAGTTCGATGACCTCGTCTTCCTCACTTTCAAAGAGAAAGAGAATTTTATGAAGATAAGGTTTTTGCAGAGTTTTCTTTACCTCCCGGAGAATTTTTTCAGAAACTGCCAAGTCAATTTTCTTCTCAGTCCAGAAATTCTGCAACTGACTGATTGGTCCTTCTTTTGCGAATAAGCCGCTGACAAAGAGATTGGTGTCAATAACCGCCTTAATGGGTATTTTCTTTTTCTTCAAGTCTTACTTCCTTAACCGCCTTATTCACGATCTGCAGAATCTCATCCTCAGAGTATCCCTTTGCTCTCTTGCGGAATTTGGTGAGGATCTTTTTCATTCTCACTTCCCATGGATCTTCGGGAGCCGGTTTAATTACGTCCTCCACCTTGCTCTTGATGATAACCGCATCAATGAGATTTTTGATCATATTTCTATTCTCCGGGGCCATTTTTTCAACTTGCAGAAATTTTTCAAAAAGCTCCAGGTCAGTCAGCTTGCTGAGCCCGCTCCTGGGCGCATTATCGAAAATCAAATAGTCGGCGCTGATCTCAAGTGCTTCAGCGATTTTTTTCAAGGTGTCCGCAGTTGGGACAATCCTTTCGTTCTCGTATTTGCTGAGCAGTTTGGAGTTTACGCCTGATATTTTTTCCAGCGCTACCTGCGATAATCCTTTTTCCGATCTTATTCGTCGTATCTTTTCACCAAGCGTCACAACACACCTCCTTTGCTAATGCCTCTATTATAACATAGGTTAAAAAAGAGGCTTGACTTGCTTGAAGAGAAAACGGCCTGATTCATTGAAAATGATCCCATCATGTTACCACAAAGGGTGACAAATAAGATACATTTGTTTGGGGTTGGTTTTATCTTCGGCCACTTAGATTTGCGTGTTGAGTAGTGAGTGATGAGGAAAACCAGATCGTATCTTTATTCTCAATACTCAACACTCATATCCTGAAATGGCCGAAATTAAAACCAACCCCATTTGTTTTTCAAAATCTCAGTTTATCCGGGTTAGGAAAATATTTGGTTTAAGTTTGTTTTTAGTATGCCGATATGGTAATTAGAAATTCGTCCGTTGAGAGTTTTCGTGTTTTTTAAACAGAATAAGGAACCGGGGTAAAAGGCCCGACAGGTGCTGCCATGAAAGTATCAGGCGTTTTCCCACAGATCAAATCGGTTGACAGGGTCCAGGGCAAAAAGGTCAAAGGCGGCGATCAGGTTAATACAGGGGGCGCTGCATCTGTAACAGGCGCCGACCGGGTCGAATTGTCAGTCTGTTCCGCGAAAGTTCAAAAAATGAGAGGAATCCTTCAAAAAACTCCTTGTGTACGTACGGAAAAAGTCCAGGCGCTTAAGGAAAAGATAGATCAGGGTGAATATCAGATAGATCCATATAAGGTAGCCGATAAAATGCTCATGAGTCTACTGTCGGACCCTGTTTTGGAGTAATCCTGCCTGAAAATTGCATTGCCTGATGCCCATCCACATAATGGATGGGCATTTTTTATTTGTAAACGTTTACCAGTGGTAAAAAAGGCCGGCATGGGTCATACTCTACAGGGTCCAGTAAGACCTGTTTGGCTAGACGTTTTGCTGCGTTGATAACAACCGGCCCAAGCAGGTTGGCTGTAATGTCTTTAGGCTGTCCCTTGGGAATTGTAAGGATTATAAGGAGTTCCATTTTGTCATCGCCTGAAATCATCAATTCCTCCCTGACTTGAGAATTGATGGTAGGATTGTATTCCGGATTGATGACCCCTGGCTGTATGACCACAAATGCGAGTTTCGAGTTATCCAGAGACTGAAGCCACATGAATGGGGAACTCGGACTGTGGGGTAGAAGCACGAACCTGTTTGATTCAGGAAACCCCAGGAAAGGCGCGGTCATGGTGATTATTCTTTCCCCGTCAACTTCAATTTCCCCGAATCGAGAAGTTGTAACAGACTGTTTTGGAAGTTTTTGGGGTGAACTGGTATTTCTAACCATTGGTTTCTCCACTCGTTTCGCGGTCTTCATCCGTGGTTCGGTTTCGGGAGTTCATTTTTTGATTAGGAATGTGTAAATAAATAACTTACCCATATAGCGCTCAGATTCAGGTCAGGTTCGATCAAGTAACCACTTTTAAAACCGCAGGCATAGCCGGGCTACGTTGAGGATTTTAAAAATGGTTACTTGATCGAAGATGGCCTGAAGTTGGGATGGGAGATGAGTAAGTTATTTATTTCCACATCCCTTACCTGAAGTTTCACCGAAAATGGATGAGAGCGCCGACAGATCCTTCGGGGCCTCCATGGCCGCCCTCCTGTTCTCCTCAAGTATACGCAGAAAGATTTCTTCTCGATGAATGGCAACATGATTGGGGGCATCTACGCCAAGCTTTACCTGGCCGCCCTTAATCTCCAGCACCTTGACCTTAATGTCGTCATTAATGGCAATTGCCTCGCCCGCCTTTCTGGCTAAAATCAGCAATGGTCCGCCCTCCCCGGCAAAATATGAATCCGGCTGTAAATAATTCGCCCTTTTTTGGGGTGAATCAGTCGGCGTCCGTATCCTAGTTGGCTTACAGGAAATCTACAAGACTTATTTGCAGACTCCTGGCCGTGGCGGCAAGGGCCGCCTGGTAAGCGGTCTCCTTGTTTTTAAGCTGCATCAGTGCCTCGATGAGATCCGTATCCTGCTGTTCTGAAAGGTTTTCTGCTGTGGATAGCTCCAGACTGTCATAGATTTGGCGCTGAATCATGGTTCGATTGGTAAGGGCGCCGAAGTCCGAGATCCGGCCTGTGAGGTCATCCATGAGTTGATCGAGATCAGAGATGGAGTTGCCAAGGCCCTGGATCTGCATTTCATACGGGGTGATTCCGGCCACTTCCAGGAACTTGTTATTATCATTGATTATTTCGTACGAGTAACGGTCCTGATCGATTGTTTCAAGATGCAGGTAGCCGTCGGAGTCCCACCACGATTCCATCCCCGGAATCCCATCCATCTTGGTCGCAACCCCGGCCAGGGTGTCAACCGAAGTGTCGATTGAAATTGTCATTGAAAAGGTTTTTGGAGGGTATATTGCATGATCTTTGACCGCGATCGTGAATGTGCCGTTCAAGAAATCATCCTCGTTTGGCAGGCCGGTTTCCCCGCTGTCCAACGTTACCGTCGTGTCAACGGCCTGGTGAATGCCTGTAACGGTTGTAAAGTTCAAGTTGCGCAGGTTATCTTCAAAGGTTTTTAAGACAGTGAATACCCCTGTATCAACTATCGTTTCCTTGCCGTTTTTGGCGATGGTCAGCGTGTTTACCTTTCCGACCTTGATTTCGATATTATTGACCCGGTCGCCGGTGTAACGGACGTTGTTGTCCTGTTTGGCTATGCTCATTACGGAAAGTTTGCCGTCTCCGGCCGCGTCGCCTGGCTCACCTGTGGACGGTTCCCCACCGTCCAGGCCAAGTGTGGCAAGGCCTGGTTCATCAAGTGCGGCGTCCGTGGGCGTTGTTTCAAGCATGAAGCTCCTTTCAGACCTGAGCTGTACTGAACCGAAGTAGACCTTATCCTGATGTGAACCGGTTGTTGTGGAATTTAAATGCGAAATGGATTCTCCATGTGCCGAGGTCTTAATATGGAGATTTCTCCCGTCTTCGGCGGAGAGAAGCAGTACTGGGCCATTCCTGCTGGCTGCAATCCCGGTCTGGTCCGTCTTGGCGTTGATTGCGTCAATAAATGCATTGTCCGAATCATGGTTTAGAATAGTAGTGGCGGTATTAAAGATGTCCACTCCGTTTATCACCAGGTCTCCCGTGTTCATGTCGCCGGCCTCAACCGCGCCGCCTGTGGCCTGATGATAAACAGGGATAACCACGGCAGTAACCGCTGTATTTGTTGATACTGCATTAATGGCCGCGGCCTTGGCCTCGGCGGAGGCGTCTGCATAGACATCTGAAATGTTGTCATTTATTGAGGCGTCCACACTATAACCATTGATGTCCAGGTCCGTGGCGGTCATGCGGTAGCCGTATATGAGTTCGCCGTCTCCCGCCTCGTCCATAAAGCCCTTGCCTCCTCCATCCAGGCCGAGTTGTGTGAGGATAGAGTCGTCAGCGTTATTGGGACTGGTGATTGTGAAGGATTTATCAGACTGTATGGAGATTGTTCCTGTGTTGTGGTTTGCGTCAGCGGCCTCGTTGAAAGCGACGACTCCGGTACAGTTTACGCCTTGTGCCACTATAGGCAAGCTGACATCGATAGCTGAGTCATCCCCGTCCAGGATGTTTCGAAATACAATCTCAATATTCGACGCACCACCGTTTCCCCCGTTGCCGACTGCTGCCGAAACACCTGTCTGATCACTTACTGCGTTAATAGCAGCTACAGTGGAAGCTGCAACTGCAGGCGCCGGAGATCCATCAAAGATGGTTACGTTTACAGGGATGTTGTTCACATCAAAGGTGATGATATTGTCAACGCCGTCAACGGGGTCATCTACGGCCGGCCCCACAACGTTAAGGGTTGTAAGGGTTGCCGTTATGTCTGGATCGGCGGTGTTGATTGCGGTTTTGGCATTGTCCGCCTTGGCCATGTTCAGACCGTTTGTCACTGCGCCGGTGGAAATGATGCCCAGGTTGTTGCCGTTGATTGCCAGGTCTCCGGCAGCGATGGTCGTGTTGGTTACAGTTCCTGTCAACATGGTATCCATCGTAGCAAGGCTGCTTCCATTGATTCGATGTCCGTCTACCAGGTCTTGAATAAATGGCGCGGGTTCTAGTGAGTTGTATCCTGTGGTTCTGTAGCCTGCGAAGATATATTTTCCATTTATCTGGGTATTGGCCAGTGTAATGGCCTGCTCAAAGAGATTGTGCACTTCTACGGCCGTGCTGAGACGTTGGGATTGGATTACGGTTCCGTTGATGTTCTGCAATGCCAGGAGCTTTGCGCGCATTACAAGTTCTTTGATCTGCGTCAGGGAGGTCTCTGACGCGCACATCATTTTTTCTCCGTACAGGAGGTTTTCCTGATATTGGTTTAATTCCGCCAGACTGCTGCGCAAACTGAGTGCGCTTACCAGGTGAACCGGATTGTCCGACAGCTTTGACATCTGCTGAGTAGACGAGATCTGGTTGTTCAGGTTCTGGATATCAGAGGTAAGGTTGTTCAGATTGTTTAAGACCTGCGTATACATTGTTTGCATTGTTGTACGCATGATACAGGCTCCGTTTAGAATTCCTTACAAGTCACTAACACTATCTAATCACGTTCAGCAGGGTTTCCATCATTTCATCGGCCATTGAGATAAGTTTTGCGGCTGATGCGTAAGCATGTTGATATTTAATCAGGTTCGCCATTTCCTCGTCAAGGGAAACGCCGGAAACGGAATCACGCATTTTGTTCATCTCGGTCATGACCAGGTTGTTAAATTCATAGTCCTGATTTACTGTTCTGGCAGTTAATCCGATATCTGCTATCAATGTGTTGTAAAAGCCGTCCAGGGTATCAATCGATCCGCCCGTGAACGTAATGTTTTCATCTCGCTGGATATTGGTCATTAACAGGGCGTTTGAATTGTCGCCATTAAAAATCAGACCGTTGGCGTTGACCTGGCCCGCGGCTATACGGTCCAGATCGTTTTCCAGGATTGAATTTACATTAATTGTTCCTGAGCTGTGACCTGTGAAAAAGGTGTTGAGTTCAGCTACCTGCAGGAAATTTGATGTGTCGTTTGCAAAGGCGAATTCGTGGGTTGTGTCGGGAGTTAAAACGAGCCGGTTGTTGCTTACGCCGGCTGTAAGCCAGGTATCCACAGCGCCTGCGTTTGTGAGTGATGTGTTTATAGAGTCGGCCACATCCTGGAGTGTGTAGGCCCTGTCAATAGAGACTGTTACAACATTCGGCAAAGCAAGTGTTCCGTCATCGTTGTATAGCCAGATATCAAAATCGGTGCCGTCAGTCATAAGCTCATCGGCATATTTATATCCCTGCATGGCGGAAGCCACTCCGCCGTCATCGTAATTGTAGGTAAATTCCCCGTCATTAGCCGTGTCACTTGCTCCGACACCGCCCCCGCCCCAGCCGAAATGCGAAAGATAGGCGTCGTCGGATCCTGCCTCAACCTTGAATTCCTGATCTGAAAAAATTGTCACCTCGCCCGTGTTATGCGTTTTGTCCGCGTTAAACGTGCCGTCGGTGAGTCCGATTTGATCGGCGAGATTGATTCCTGCAATGATGATATTTGATTCATCGCCCGCATTCGTGTTATTCAGGACAATGGAATTTGCGGCGCCTCCGTTCGTGGTGTCACCCACAACGGCTGTGATGGTCACGTCCGTGGGATTAGTTGCGTCGGTATTATAATTGTTTATTGCCGCATTGATAGCTGACACGAGGTGGGTAGCAAAGGTGGCCTGATCAGAATCGTTGAGAGCGGGAGGAGCCACTGAGTCGACAGTGTATGATATGCTTACGTTGTTGATTGAAAAAGAAATTACATTCCCGTCGTCCCCTGCTGCCGCGGCAGTTATAGCGCTTCCGGCAACCAGTGTGGTGAGCTTGGCATCCACGCCTGTCACAGCGGCATTTATGGCGGTCACAGCATTATGCGCCTTGGTCATGGCCAGGCCGTTTGAGGTTGAGCCGCCTTTGATTTCTCCTACCTTGCGGTTATTGATTATCAGCGTGTCTGCCGGGATTTCGGTCGTGGCTAACGTTGCATCCACGGTTCCCGTCAGCCGGGCGGCATCATAAGCCTGCGCTGAGGACGTGGTTGTTTCTGAAAAGGTGACCAGACCCACACCTTGTGAATGCTGCTGGTTGACCTCCCTGATAAATGCGTTTGCCAGGGCGTCTAAACGGCCAAGATAGTTGTCAGGGTTATTTTCAACCAGGTTGCCGCGGACTTCCAGCCAACCACCTATCTTCCCGCCCAGTTCCGCTCCGCTGCCAAGTTCTTTTTCAACCGTTTGTCCGTCACTAGTGACACTATGCCAGTAAAGGACGTTATTTTTCATGCTTAAATCCCAGTGCTCGCCGCCTTCCACAAGGGCATGGCCGTCATTTAAAAGGATGGTGTAAGCGCCGGTTTTTGTCTCAAAATAGACAACATCAATGAGTTCGGAAACGTCCTTTAAAATTTGGTCGCGTTTGTCCCGGAGATCATTAGCGGAGTGCAGATCACTCTCTGCAGAGGTGATCTGCACGTTAAGTTCGGCAATCTGTTCAGTCATGGAGTTGATATCATCTATGGAAGTATCAAGGCTGATTCCGATATCATACTTTCCCTGGGTAATCTCGGCGTTTAAATTTTCAAAATACGTGGAGAGGAGCTGCGCCTTCTGGAGTGTAATCTGTCTGGAAGAACTTAGTTCGGGGTTGTCTGACAGATTCTGCCAACTGTCCCAGAATTGACTCATCAGGTCATTTAATGCAAGGCCCCTTGTCTCGTTGAAGATGGTCTCGACAACCCGGAGGGAATCCTGCTGCGCCTTGAGGTTGCCCAGTGTAGAGTTCTGGTTCATGATTCTTGCGGTCATGAACTTGTCGTATTTTTGTCCTATTGTCACGGCCGCAACGCCGCCCCCTATATTGCCATAGCTCATGGGAGTGGAAAGGGCTGAGTTCAGGGTGAGTTCCTGCCTGTTGTAGCCGGGCGTGTCCACGTTGGCCACGTTGTGTCCCGCGACCTGGAGGGAGACCTGGTGCGTAAGCAGTGCATTTTTGGCTATGTTCAGGACGTGCGTTATGCCGGCCATTTTCTCATGCCTCTGTGCTTATAAGGGCGGGTCTGCCGGCGCAAGTTCTGGCAGCGCCCCGGGCGCCGTAAAATTCGTCATCAGCGATCGAGCCGGTGATCAGCGAAATGGCATCGTTTAAATAACCTTGAACGTTTTGCGCGAATCGCTTGTTCACATGGTTTCTGGACTTGATTTCCTCTCGCATTTTTTTTAAGGAATCGCGGTGTATAACAAGCATGTGTGCATCTTCTTCAGTGGCAACCGGAATCAGGGCCGCTAGATTCACTGCCTGATCTCCTATGGCGTCACCAAGCGCGGTGTCGGAATTATCAGCCATGCCTCTTATTGTTTTCTGTAGTGATTTGTCAAGCATCTGCAGCCTTGTAAGCTGTTTTTCCTTTTTTTTGCTCAGGGTAATCAGGGACGGCATGTCCATTTTTGTAATTGCAGTCCGTTCGTCCGTCAGTGTTTCAAGGATGATCCGGGAGAGTTCGGTCTCCTGTTCCAGGATTTCAAACAGAGTGTAAGGGATTGGATTTTGAGGCTGACTGAGATGTTCATTCATGATTTACTCCTTTATTTCCCTGCTCGTTTCCGGATGTTGCCGGATAGTTGCTGATACAACGCTTCGCCGAGTCCCATACCCTTTCCATGTGCCAGTTTTTCGGTAAGCATTTCATCATGCATGGACTGATAAAGGTCTTCAGCATAGCCTCCGTGAAACAGCCCGGTTTTGGGTACGCTTTTTCTCATGGTTGACAACATCTGCCTCAAAATTATCGCCTCGAAATCCGCACATGCGTTTAT
>JAIWHJ010000043.1:0-9223 GCA_048629695.1 Promethearchaeota archaeon | reverse complement strand
AATAAATTACAAATAGATTAGAGCTATACGCTAAATTGAGCATGCGTATAATACATAATACTTAAATGTTGCGCGAAATTAGAACGATTTGCAGGAAAACTCAATGTGATCAAGAGATAAGCAGGCTGATCAGCGGATAAGCGCAGACTTCGATACTTTGGTATGGCTGGGCCGCCTGATCGCCTTCCTAATGTAGTGCTGCCGAATATTTAAAGCAGACCCGCTTTTTTCAAATGAACCTGGAGTACCGAGATTGCGGCCGGCGTGACCCCTGATATGCGGGATGCCTGGCCCAGGGATTTGGGCCTGATCTGGGAGAGCTTTTCCACTATTTCCGTTGACAGGCCTGCCATTTCTTCGTATTTCAGCTCATCCGGCAGGGCCACCGTCTCAAGCCGTTTGAATCTTTCCACCTGCTCATTCTGCCTTTTTATATAACCCTCGTATTTTACCTGGAGCTGGATTTCCTCTTTTACTTTGGGGTGAATTCCAAGATCCTTGCCGGTTAAAATTGTGAGATCATCCAATTTGATTTCCGGCCGGCGCAGCAGGTCTGCCAGGGCAACGGACTGCTTGAGCGGCGCGGTGCCTGATGCCTCAAGCCGGGAGTTGATCTCAGGGCCGGGGTTGATCATTGTTTTATTGAGCCGTTCTATGCCTTGTTCAATATTTTTTTGTTTCTTTTTAAAGGCATCATAGGTTTCCCGGTCTACAAGCCCTAGATCCCGTCCGATATCCCGCAGTCTCAAATCTGCATTATCCTCGCGCAGGAGGAGCCGGTATTCGGCCCTGGATGTGAAAAGCCGGTACGGTTCCTTTGTCCCTTTGGTCACCAGGTCATCGATCAGTACCCCGGTGTATGCCTGGGAACGAGTCAGAATAAGCGGTTCTTCCTCGCGGACGTATTTGACCGCATTTATGGCTGCAATAAGCCCTTGCGCCGCAGCCTCCTCATATCCTGATGTGCCGTTGATCTGGCCGGCCAGGAAAAGCCCTTTCACCCTTTTTGTTTCCAGGGATGGCAGCAATTCCAGTGGATTTATATAATCATATTCAATGGCATATCCAGGCCGGATTATCTTCACGTTTTCCAGTCCCTTGACGCTTTTCAGCATCGCGATCTGGATATCCACGGGAAGGCTTGTCGGCACCCCGTTTGGATAGACCTCAACCGTGTTCAGTCCTTCCGGTTCCAGGAATATCTGGTGCCGGTCCTTGTCCGGGAAACGGGCCACCTTGTCTTCAATAGAAGGACAGTACCGCGCTCCCACGCCTTCAATAATTCCGGTAAACATCGGGGAGCGGTCGATCCCTGATTTTATGATTTCGTGGGTCTGTGGATTTGTGTAGGTAATGTAGCAGGGGCGCTGGGGCTGCTTTGCCCCGCCGGAGCTTGAAAATGAAAAAAGATAGGGCGGATCATCGCTGTACTGGGCATCGAGTTCGGAATAATCGATCGTGTTTCCGTTCAGCCGCGGTGTGGTGCCGGTCTTCATCCGGCCTATGTCAAACCCCAGTTCTTTTAAGTGCTCCGACAGCTTGATCGAAGAGGAGTCACCCATCCTGCCGGATAAAAAATTTTTTAAACCAATGTGGATCAGGCCGTTTAAAAAGGTCCCTGTTGCTATAACCACGGTTCTGCTCTTTATTGTTTCCTCCAGCGAGGTGACTATTCCGGTCACACGCCCGTTTTCCACAAGGAGACGGTCTGCCACGGTCTGTTTAATGTCCAATCCTTCCTGGTTTTCCAGGACCTCTTTCATGCGCACCCGGTACAGCAATCGATCCGCCTGGGCACGAGACGACCGGACGGCAGGCCCTTTGCTCATGTTCAGGCGACGGAATTGAATGGCGGTTGCGTCTATGTTTTTCGCCATTTCACCGCCTAATGCGTCGATCTCCTTGACAAGATGCCCCTTTGCCAGGCCGCCCACAGCGGGATTGCATGACATGGCGCCGATTCCGTCAACGTTTATCGTCGTGATAACGGTCTTACATCCCATACGGGCCGCAGCCAGGGCAGCCTCGCACCCGGCATGGCCGGCCCCGATCACCAGGACATCATATTTTATTTCATCAGATAGCATTGTTTGACATTTCGGGAAAAAGTGGAAGTATTTTACGAGTGTAACCGTTCAGAGAGTTCCCCTACTTAGCAGACTCCTCCGCAGGTAATCGTTCACAGGTACCCCATATGTACGCAAGCAGGCTGGTGAACTATAGTAAACCTATGTGAACCAGACTGATCGCGTGCAGATGGGGTGCCTGTGGACGATTACCTACGAATTGAGAGGTTTAACAGCCTGGGAACTGCCCCGGAAAATCGGTTTTCTGGCCATTTTCCAGAAATCAGGCGTCATAAGCACAGCCACGGTATAGAGTTCAAGTCTGCCGGCAAGCATGCAGAAAATCAGAACGCACTTGGCCAATTCAGGCATATGGCCGAAATTTTGGGCAGGGCCCACCAGATGGAGGCCTGGGCCAATGTTGTTCAACGTGGCGATCACCGAGGTTGTTCCGGTCACAATATCCACCCCTGTGGCCGCAACGATCAGGCCGGCCACAACGATCGTGGTAATATAAAGAGAAAAAAATCCGAGAATACCGGTTTTTATTTCGCTTGGAACCTTGACGTTGTCGATTTTGATTGTGCCTACGGCCGTTGGGTGGACGAGGCGCCTCAGTTGCAGCCTCGAATATTTCAGGAACAGCATAATACGGAAGATTTTTATTCCACCGCCGGTGGACCCGGCGCATCCGCCAACGAACATGAGTGACACGAGAAGCACCTTGCAGACAGGCGGCCACTGGTCAAAGTCCGCGGTTCCGAAACCTGTGGTCGTTAAGATGGAAATGACCTGGAAAAAGGCGGTTCTCAGGGTCTGGCCGAGACTCTCATAGGTATGATGAAACAGATTTGCAATTACGATGACTCCAACGGCAAAACATAGCAGCTTAAAGTAATAACAAAATTCTTCGTTTCGCCAGTACGCGGATGGGCGTTTGTTCAGCATACTTTGATAATGGAGTGAAAAATTGGTTCCGGCAATAAACATGAACAGGATAACCACAATCTCGATATAGGTGGAGTTAAAGTGTCCCACACTGGCGGAATGGGTGGAAAAACCGCCCGTGGCCAGCGTGGCGAAGGAATGACAGAGAGCATCGTATAAATCAAGACCACCCAGCATGAGCAGAAAGGTCTCCACCAGTGTGAAGAGCACATAGACCGCCCATAGAATTCGGGCCGTGTTCTGCATTCTGGGCGCAAGCCTGTCCTTTGTGGGGCCGGGCATCTCGGCCTGGAAAAGTTGCATGCCTCCAACACCAAGGAGAGGCAGAATAGCCAGGGAGAGGACGATTATCCCCATGCCTCCGAGCCATTGTGTCATGGCACGCCAGAACAGCAGGCTTTTAGGCAGGATTTCCACCTGGGTCAGAATCGTGGAACCGGTGGTGGTGAATCCGGACATGGATTCAAAATAGCAGTCCACAATGGAATTCATCTGCCCTGAAAAATAATAGGGCAAAGCGCCGAGAAAGGCCAGGCTCACCCAGCTCAGCACCACTACTGCAAAACCGTCCCGATTCCCCAGCTCCTTGTCCGGCAAAAAGGCTATTATTAAAGAGCCGCCTGCCAGGAAACCAAGGAGAGCGCTGAACATGAAAAGAGTGGTCATCCCGTCTCCGAAGTGGAGACTGAAAGGAATAGGGGTGAGCAGAAAAAGCGACAAAAGGATCAGGAGCTTGCCGAGTATGTTAAGAACGCCGCCGGTCCGCATAATTTAATAGTATCTGAACCTCTACCTTGAAAAGAACGCTTCCACGGTCTGCATTGCGTTCTTGACGAAAAAGATTACAAGCGTATCATAAGAGTGCAGGCGTGTATCGCCGTATGGAATAATTACCCGGCCGTAACGCACTATGGCTCCCAGAATGGATCCTGTCGGGAAAGAGATGTCTTTGAGTTTTTTGTCTCTGAATTGTTCACGGTCAGGGACTTTTACCTCAATTACTTCCGCATCGCCGCCCATTAGTGTTGCCGCGGAGATGATTAAACCGCCTGCGCGAACATAGCGGAGGATCAGGTTTGCGGCAATCTGCCTGGGACTTAATGCCACATCAATGCCCAGTTTTCCCAGCATTGGAATGAAGTCGGGACTTGCCAGATGAGTTATGCATCTTTTAGCTCCGTGATGCTTGGCCAGAAGGCTGGAAAGAATATTTGTGCTGTCCGTGTTTGTCACTGAAACCACAAGATCCGCCCGGTCAATTCCCTCTTCCAGGAGGGCGTTTGCCTCCATGCCGTCAAAGTTCAGCACAATGGTCTTATCAAGGTGTTCCGTCAGGTATTCGCATCGGGCCGGGTCCCTTTCGACCAGACGTACATCTATCCGGTTTCTCTCCATCCGGCGCGCCACAAGAAAGGCGATGGCGCCGCCGCCGATAATAAATACGTTCTTTAGCGCGTGGCTGAGCAGGTTAAACCTTCTTTCCACTGCCAGGACATCTCTTTTGCGTACAACAATGTAAACCTTGTCATCCGACTTGATGACATCGTCCCCGCGTGGAATGATCGTGACGCCGTCCCGGATGATTGCAACAATGACGCCCCGCAGTCCTTTCAGCTTCTCCAGCGACTGGTTGACACACGTATTATCTCTATTGATCACGTAGCCTAGAAGCACGACCTGGCCGCCGGCAAATTCCACTATTTCAAAGGCCTTCGACCTGGCGCTCAACCGGACGATTTCATCGCTCATTGCCAGGTCGGGACTGAT
The DNA here is from genome assembly GCA_048629695.1 of Promethearchaeota archaeon. Taxonomy (GTDB): domain Bacteria; phylum Desulfobacterota; class Desulfobulbia; order Desulfobulbales; family DAOVYS01; genus DAOVYS01. The sequence continues at coordinate 4,442 of JAIWHJ010000043.1, read as the reverse complement.
CAGAAGGTCGATTCCAAGAAGCTGTCTGCTCAGGGCGGAGCCCTGCCAGAAAAACTCTTCATTGCGCACCCTGGCAATTCGGGTCTTGACGTTGAATTGCTTGGAAATAATGCAGGCGATCAGGTTGACCTCATCACTGTCAGTCACGGCAATGAATAGATCGGTCTCGTCAATCCCGCCTTGTTCCAGTATTTTTGAGGAAGCGCCGCTTCCATGCACAGTCAGAATGTTGAGGCCCTGCTCCAGGCGACGTAGTTTGCTTTTGTCCCGGTCTACCAGGGTCACATCATGGCCTTCCCCCGAGAGCTTTTCGCTCAGGAAATACCCAATCCGACCTGCGCCGACAATCATGATACGCAAAAAATTTACCTCCTGATCCGATCAGTCTTCGATTTTTGACCTGATATCCGGCATGGTCTCCGGTTTGGATGTGTCCCAGATGCGGCTTTCATTGCCCGTGGCGGTCACGTTTTCATAAATCCCCTTGTCCCTTCTCACGAGTTTGGTGAAGCCCATATTTTTCAGGTCCGCGTTGCCCTTGTGAGCGCTGACTGCGACCAGAGAAATGAGCCTTTTGATTTTTCCGCCGCAATTTGGACATTCCGTCAGCTTGTCACTATTCATGGACTGTGTGCATTCAAATTTAACGCCAAGGGAACAGGCTTTGCCTACGTGCTCATATTCGTATACCGGCATAACACAGACCTCGTTGAGTGGTTGAGTTAGAGACTATCAGTTTCTAAGTAACAGTTAAGAGCCTAATGTTGTAAAAATATTGTCCAAACAGTCGGTTAAACACGTTTTTTAAGATGAACGTCGAACATCGAACGTCCAACGTTGAACATCGAATTAGGAAGTCGCTTCGCTCCATCTGATTAATAAAAGTACCATATTCAAAATTCGATGTTGAATGTTCGATGTTCGACGTTCATTTTTTCATGTTACTTTTAAAATAGAGGCTGGTGCCTGGTTGTTTAGCTGAATAATTAATAACGGCGTTGCAGGATGGCTGACAGCCTTCAGCCTTCAACCTAAACACCTAAAAAGGTCGGATATGAATACAACATTTCTCAAGGCATGCAGGGGGGAAGAGGTCTCTTACACGCCGGTATGGATAATGAGACAGGCAGGGAGATACCTGCCGGATTACCATAAAGTGCGGAAAAATGTTTCCTTTCTTACACTGTGCAAAAGCCCGGAACTTGCCGCCGAGGTCACTATTCAGCCGGTTGATATCATAGGTGTTGACGCGGCGATTCTGTTTTCGGACATTCTTGTTCCGCTTGAGGCCATGGGACTTGAGCTGGAGTTCAGGGAAAAACAGGGACCGGTTTTTCCATCCCCGGTCCGCGATAAGAGGGCTGTTGACCGACTCGTGATTCCAGACCCGGAAGAAAAGCTGGGGTTTGTCATGGAAACGATTCGCATTCTGCGAAGGGAATTGGAAAACAAGGTCCCGTTGATCGGTTTTTCCGGCGCTCCGTTCACACTTGCCACTTATGTTATTGAGGGAGGTTCTTCCAAGAATTTTTTCCTGACAAAGAAAATGATGTTTTCCGCGCCCGACCTTTACGCGGATCTGTTGACCAAGATCACGGACTGTACTATCAGTTATTTAAAGGCCCAGGCCGCGGCAGGGGCACAGGCGCTTCAGATTTTTGATTCCTGGGCCGGCGCGCTTGCGCCGTGTGATTATGAATTGTTTGCCCTGCCGTACGTGCAGCGGATCATCAGGGAGATCAAGGACACCGGGGTTCCGATAATCTATTTTGCCAACAACGGGGCCACCCTGCTTGATCTTGTAAAGACAACCGGCGCAGATGTGTATGGTCTGGACTGGCGCATCAATCTTGACGATGCCGTAAAGCGTCTTGGCCCAGATTGCTCCGTGCAGGGCAACCTTGATCCCTGCGCACTCCTTTTGCCGCCTGATAAGCTTGAAAAAAGGGTGGCCGGGATTCTTGAACAGGCAAAAGGCGCGCGTGGTCATATTTTTAATCTGGGTCATGGAATTCTTCCCGAAACTCCGCCCGAGAATGCCGAATATATGGTGAAAACCGTTCACAGGTTAAGTAAGTGATACCTTCAGTAGCAGAGTGTTTCCAGCTTATGGACAAATACGAGATGCTGGAAAATATCAGGGCTCACACCATTGTCGTTGCCAGAATCGCTGAATTGATCGGCAGACGGATGCAGGATGCAGGCATGAATATCTCCATTGATGTTATGATTGCCGGGGCTTTGATGCATGACATCGGTAAAACACCCTGCCTCAACACCAAAGAGCGGCACGATTTAAAGGGAAAGGAGATCTGTTTAGAGCACGGTTTTGATGAGATTGCAGCCATAGTGGAAGAGCACGTTTGCTTGAAAAACGGCGTGCCTGTCACAGGCCTTACAGAAAAGGAACTGGTTTTTTATTCGGACAAGAGGGTGAATCACGACAAGGTTGTCCCTCTTGAGGAACGTTTGGCATATGTGCTTAAACGGTATGGGGAGAGTGACGAGTATCGCGTTCACCTTATTCGGGAAAATTTCGAGATTTGCCGGGCCGTTGAGAACAGGGTGTTTGAACACCTGGACATGGTTCCCGATGATCTTGCCGAGATGATCGAACAATTCCCTTCATTGACTTTTTTGAGATTATAACAAATGAGTATTTCTACGCAAAGCATGGCAACAGACCATACTTCGGATTCCAGTGCCATTGGTGTGGTTCTTTTGAACCTTGGAGGTCCGGAACGGTTGGAGGATGTTGAGCCGTTTCTGATTAATCTTTTTTCCGACAGGCAGATAATCCGCCTGGGCCCCTGGTTTCTCCAGAAACCTATTGCGCGATGGATTGCAAAACGGCGTGCTCCGAAGAGCAGTCAGGCGTATCGTCTTATCGGCGGAGGTTCGCCCCTGCTCCGAATCACGACAGAGCAAGGCAGGGCGCTTGAGAAAGTTCTTGCCCGGGCCGGATCATTTCGGGTCTTCACGGCCATGCGGTACTGGCATCCCTTTGCCCTGGAAACGCTTAAAGAACTGCACAATGCGGGAATCAGCCGTGTGGTCGCTCTTTCCCTGTACCCGCATTATTCCATAGCCACCTCCGGGTCATCAATAGATGATCTGAAAAAGGAGGCCTCTGCTTTTCCCGACATTGAAATTGTTGAGATTCCTTCCTGGCCTGACCAGCCCAGTTACGTGGAATGTCTGGCTGAAAATATCCTTTCCGGAATAGATGAGTTTCATGGAGAGGATGTTCAAGTCGTGTACAGCGCCCACAGCCTTCCGGTCAAGTTTATCGAGAACGGGGACCCTTACCTGAAACATCTGGATAAGACCATCACGGCGGTTGAAGAAAAGACGGATAAAAAAGGTAAACTCTGTTTTCAGAGCCGCAGCGGGCCGGTTAAGTGGCTGTCGCCGTCAACGCCCGAGATGTTGGAGCAACTGGCCGGGGCCGGCTGCCGCAGGGTACTGATGGTGCCTATCAGTTTTGTTTCAGACCATGTTGAGACCCTCTACGAAATCGACATACAGTACAGGGAGCTGGCAGAGAGTCTGGGCATGGAACTGAAACGGGCCAGTTCCTTAAACGTGCAACCTGCCTTTATCCGATGTTTAAAGGAACTTGTGTTGGATGCATGTTGTAAAAAGGGTTATATAGAATAGGTTCCGGGTTTGTTTGAAATGATGAATGATGAATGATGAACAGGGATGAGAATATCGAAATGTGGCATTATCTAAATGGTGTCACTTTTTTGTGTTGCACCCCAAAACCCCAAAACCCAGAACCTCTGAACCTTTGAACCGTGAAACATCTTCCCTCCATATACCTCCTGAGCATCAGGCTTTTCATACTTTTTACAGCCATTGGCCTGTTATTCGGCAATATCGTCTGCGCCGCCTCCAAATCAATTTCCGACCTTGTCAACCGTGCCGAAGCCGGCTCGGTCGATGCTCAGATCGAACTCGGCATTGCATACGGAAACGGCAAGGATGTCCGCAAGAACCCGAAGCGGGCTCTTTTCTGGTTCAGAAAGGCGGTTAAACAGGACAGCGCTGTTGGAAAACGGCTTCTGGGGGAGATGTATGAGAATGGAAACGGCGTAAAACAGAATTTCAGGAAAGCCGCTTCCTGGTATCGGAAGGCGGCTGATTCCGGCGATCTTGAGGCCCTGGTCAATCTGGGAATGTTATATGAAACCGGACAGGGAGTGAGCAGGGATTTCAGGGAGGCTGTCAAGTTGTATCAAAAAGCTGCGGATCATGGGCATGGTGAGGGCAGGTCCCATCTCTGGAAAATGTTTGAAAAAGGGCTGGGCGTTGACAGGGATCTTCAGATGACGCCCGATTTATCTGAAAGGATATTGGAACAGGTGCATACCAGGGGACAGACTTTTCTCGGCCCTATGTATGAAAGAGGGCTTCCTGGGGCCGCGCGTGATATGGAA
>JAIWHJ010000042.1:0-9471 GCA_048629695.1 Promethearchaeota archaeon | reverse complement strand
TCCCTGGGCCTTCATATGCCTGCTTATTATCTTCATTCTGCTGATGATTTGGGCGCTGCCTAGAATATGGCGTGGGATAAAAATGATCTTTGGAACCATTAGACGTTTTTTTGGAAGTAACAAGGCGGGTGTGTCCTCAATAAAGAATGATGCCGGCAAACAGCCGGAAGTGAAAGTGGAGGAAAGCAAATGAAAAAATTTTTGATAATAGCTGGGATAGTTGTGGGTGTAGCTGTTGTCGTGATGGTTGTGGTTTTCCTTTACATTAACCGCGGTGATTTTATTCAGGCGCATGTCCTTCCGGTCGTGGAGAAGCAAATCGGTGAACCGGTAACGGCAGAGGCGGTCAGTTTTTCCCTTTTCAGCGGCATAGAGTTTAAGAATTTCCAAATAGGGGCGGAAGAACCGATCGCCAGGGCGGACACGATTCGTGTGGCTTATGCCTTTTCTCCGTTACTCAGGGGCAATGTGGAGATAGAGGAAATCCTGGTGGATCAGCTCGATGTCAAACTGACTGACAAGAAACTTGAAGAGATCCTCAACAACCTTGGTCCGCCGAAAACCACAGAGACAAAACCTGCGGTCAAGGCCCCTGCCAAAGTCGGCGCCATGCCGGGCGTGTTGCTGAAATCACTCAAAGTCAAGCAACTGAATTTCGAATTCAAACAACCGGACAAGAGTGGCGCAGGCATTGTGACAACTTCCATCCATGATCTGAACGTTGATCTGTCGAATTTGGGTAATGATCGCGATTTCTCTATCAACGTCAAGACCAGGGCCGGCTATGCCGTTGATGGAGACAAGATAGACGTCGGCGACATCATTGTGATTGCCAAAGGAAAGCTGGGCAAAAATTTGTTCCCTGCACAGATGGATCTTGAGGCTGTGGTCGACCGGGCCAAAGGCTCTGCCTCCGGTGTTGCCGTGGATATGGAATCCATGCGATACAAGGCCCGGATTGATATCGGCGCTAACGCCTCGTCTGTTGCTCTGGACGGAAAATTCGCATTGAATCGACTGAACATTGAATCAACCACGGACAAAAATCTCAAACCACCCCCGATTTCAATTACTGCCGGTCACAAAATCTCGGTCGATCCGGACAAACTTGTCCTTAAACTTGACACCTTTGACGCTGCAGTTGGTTCGGAGAATGCTCAACTGTTCAGTATGAATCTTAGCAATCCCACAGAGATCAACCTGGCAAATCCAAACAGCGCCGATGCGGCGCTGACCATGAAGGTGAATCTTGATAACAGATCAGCAGGTTTACTGATTCCCAAGATTGACGATGTACGGATCCGTGATTGGGCATTACGGACCGAGGACCTTTCCGTGTCAGTGAAAAACGGCAAGGATGTTCAACTCAATGGCGCTGTTGTCATTGATCGCATTGATGTCACGGCCATGGGAACCGACTACAAAGGGCTTGCCTTGCGTGATGAGTTTAAGGTCGATTGCACGGGCTTGCAGATGATCTCAAAAGGCGGCACGGATGTGTTGAACGGAGATGTGAATCTGGCCAACAAATTCACCATTGACGAACGCAGCGCCAAACTGGTCGACGTCAATGTCACAGGCAACCTGCAGTTGAATCCTGGTGCCGGCAAGCTATATGTCCAGGTGGCGTCGATTGATCTGTCACACCTGGCGCACCTGCTGCCGCCTTTGACAGGCATTGAGAAACTCAAGGGAAAAGTGCAGGCGGACATTGACACGGACTTCACAAAATCAGGCAAAGTCGTCAATGTAAAAGCAAAGGCATCCCTGGCAAATATAGACGTGGCTATCAAGGATAAGGGGCATATGGCAAGGCCTGTATCAATTGACGTTGACAGCGATCTAAAATACACGTCCGACGGCATGCTTGGTATCAATTCAACTGTTGTAAACGTGATCGCAAAGGAGCAAAAGCGTTTGGCAGAGATCAAAATTTCCGGCAGCCTGGACACGACAATGAAGGGACAAAAGTCTGAAATGCTTATCAGTAGTGACAAGACAATCAAAGGCGACGAGCTGGCCGGTCTTTGGGTTTCATCAAAGGCAGTTGACAAAGATAAAACCGTGGAATCGGCTGCCACTCCCACTGCCGCTGCGACTTCGTCCCCAACAGAACCTGCCGCTCTGCCGCCGTTGTGGATCTATGCCGGGCTCGACCTTGCCGACATCAAGTATAAGGATCTGCGCGTCAAAGACTTGATAGTGAATACCACGATCAAGGATAACCAGCTCGCTGTCAAGGAGACGAGTCTTCAGATCAACCAGGGAACGGTCAAAATTGACGCGGATTGCAATCTCCAGGACCTGAATAAGCCAGGGTACAAGACCAAGATCAATACGCAGAACCTCTCATTTGATCCATTCATAACGAGTTTCAAGGGGATCTTCAAAAACCTGCCGATAAAATTTGCAGGCGGGCTTAAAAACCTTGATATCAACGCGCAGGGATCGGGATACAAGATGGCGGATCTGCAGAAAAACCTGTTGGCCGATGCAAGGTGGAGCCTCAGCTCATTCCGCGTCGAGTCGTTTACAGGACCGTACAACAAGACTATGCCGATGCTGATGAATGTTTTCAAGCTCAGGATGGATGATCTGGCATTTGACGACGGCGATGGTCAGGTTGAGATAACCGGCGGCAAAATCAAACTGGCGCCGTCCAGGCTGTCGTCAGCCAAACTGGGCTTGAATTACGAAGGTGAGGTAGAATTGGGCGGCGACTGGAAACAGGACCTGAAACTGCAGGGCGTTCTGTCGCCCGGTCTTGCTGATCGGGTACCGAAACATGTGCAATTAACACAGCTTGACAATGGCATGTCACAGACCAATGTCATTTCGTTGAAAGGTGACTTGACCAAGCCCGGCACAATTGTTGGTATAATCGGTTCATCCTGCGTCAGGCCTGAATACAAGGAAGAGGCTGAGTTGATTGCAACCCTGGCAAGTGGTGAAACGCCAAAGGCAAAAGACGTCCTTGAAACGGGCTTCAAGCTTGGGATTAAAAAATACCTTGAAAAAGAAGCTGCCAAGGACGATGAGGAGGGTAACGAGAAGAATAGTGATAAGGACAAACTAAAGGACTTATTAAAGGGCCTTTTCTAAACCGCCTGCCCCTGTCAAGGGGTAAAAAAAGGGGAAAAACCGGTTGGAGATGAACATCAAAAATGGCATGCATTTTCTGCGTGAGGGAGTCTGGAGTATTTCATCCAAAACGCTCTCTCCATTACGTTCCTTTTTTCTGAAACAGCTGCGCATAGTGATTCTGGCCTTGCGCGGATTTGACGAGGACAAATGCGGCCTTCAGGCATCAGCGCTCACTTTTTACAGCCTTATGTCGGTCGTGCCGGTTGTGGCAATGGCCTTTGGTATAGCCAAGGGGTTTGGTTTGGAAGAGAGTTTGAAACAACAACTCTACGAAAAATTCCAGGATCAGTCCGTTATGATCACCAAGATAGTCGTTTTCTCGGAATCGATGCTGGAAAAGACACAGGGCGGGGTTGTTGCCGGTATTGGTGTGGCAGTGCTCTTTTTCCTTGTAATAAAACTTTTGTCTAATATTGAAAAATCTTTTAACAACATATGGGGCATACGCAAAGGGAGATCACTGTCCAGAAAGTTGACCGACTACCTTGCAGTTATGCTTGTTTGTCCACTGCTCCTGATCATGTCCAGCAGTCTGACGGTATTTTTGACGGCCCAGGCAAGCGAACTGACTGGCAGAATAGTATTCCTTCAGACGTTCAGTCCCCTGATCGCCATTACACTTAAGCCCCTGCCGTATCTGTTTGTTTTGGTGCTTTTCACCTTTAATTATATATTTGTGCCCAACACCAAGGTCAGGTTTAAATCAGCTCTGTTCGGCGGTATCGTGGCCGCCGTAACTTACCAGATTGCCCAGTGGGCCTATATAAAATTTCAGATCGGTGCCGCGAATTACGGCGCGATTTACGGCAGCTTTGCAGCCCTGCCTCTATTTTTGCTGTGGCTTCAGATGAGCTGGCTGATCGTTCTGCTCGGTGCGGAAATATCATTTGCCTGCCAGAACGTGGACACCTACGAATTTGAGCCTGATTGCCTGAAGGTCAGCGCCCGTTTTAAACAGACCCTGGCCTTAAGAATCGCACAGCTCTGCGTGCACCACCTGGCTGAAGGTAAAAAGCCATGGCGAGCCGACGCCATATCGCACGAGCTTGAGATACCTGTCCGGCTTGTACGCGAAGTCCTGTTTGAACTCGTACAAGCCGGTATCCTCCTGGAGACGCGCTCTGCTGACGATGAACCCGCTTACTGCCCGGCACGCATGGTGGAAAAGTTGCGCATGAGTGATGTACTCTTTGGTTTGGAAAAACTCGGGAGGGATACGATTCGGGTGTCCGAAGAAGCCGGCCTTCAGAAATTCAAAAAGTCATTGGCGGAACTGGAAAAACTGGTTGAAAATGATCCTGCAAATCTGCTGATAAAAGATGTTTAGTGCCTTAGAGCCTATTTCAGTAGGCGTTAAGCGCGACCCAAAAGGCCCGTTGGAAGGGCCACGAACCATGTGTTTATGGCCTACTGAAATAGGCTCTAAGGCACTAATTTATTTATTCAGGCAGTCGAGCTGCATCTCGTAGCCAAGGATATCCCGGATGTGATTTTCAATACGGTCCCATTGGCCGTCCCTGATCCACTCCGCCATTTCATGATGCAAGAGCCTGTTAAACAGGATTTTATTTTCCTCATGGGGACGGCCCCCGGCCAAAACAGCCTGCCGTAGTTCTCCCATAAGATTAAGAAGAGTTTCGTATTCAGGCCCGATCCGACTTTCGAATTCCTCCCTAAGCCTTTTGGCAAGCGCCGGGCTCTTGCCGCTCGTTGAAACGGAAATAGAAAGATCGCCACGTTGCACAACGGCAGGCAGGATAAAATTGCACCTGTCCGGCACATCAGCCACGTTCAGAAGTGTGTTTCCCTTTTCCGTCTCGCAAAATACCCTGTCCTGCACATCAGGATCATCTGTTGCGGCAATGACTAAAAACGCATCCTTAAGGTCGCCTTCCTGATAGGCCCGGTCTTCCCATACGAATTCTCCGGCATCTTTTATCGCCGTAAGCCCATCTGTCAGATCAGGACTTATTACCCTGACTCTTCCGCTGCATGCCAGAAGACCCCTGACTTTTCTTTCGGCAACGTTTCCGCCGCCGACCACGACGCACAGACGTCCAAAAATATCCAGATTTATTGGGAAATAACGCATTTTCAGTCCATTAGATTCTTACAATCTTCAATCTGAGAGTTTATTTTTTAGCGGATCCTTAGAATCAACTGCGACATTATTTACGGGGCCGGGAATACCTTTACCCGGATCTTTCCTGCAAGGGCTTCTGCAAATCGTCTCGCATCGTCTTCAGTCCCTGCGTGTGTTCCGTAATGCATCGGCACAGCCACTTGCGGATTGATATCAAGAGCGGCACAAACAGCCTCTTCAGCAGTCATGACATATGTTCCGGACACAGGCAGAAGGGCTATGTCCGCCTTGATGGATTTCATAGCGGGTATGTAGTCCGTATCTCCTGCGTGATATATCCGCACACCATCAACTGTGATGACAAAACCCAGCCATTTGTTCTCTTCAGGATGAAATTTTTTATTCGTGTTGTATGATGGAACCGCCTCGACCGGAATTCCATGTGCTTCGCAATTTTCACCCGGTTGCAGGGTTATTATATTGCCGGAGAGTTTGCCTCCGGCTTGGGGTTCCGTGACAATAATCGTGTCATCGGTCCGGATTTTCCCGATATCTTCCGGAGAACAATGGTCAAAATGATCATGACTGACAAATATGATATCAGCCGTCGCTGGTTTGCCTGAAAGTCGGTATGGATCAAAATAGATTATTTTCCCGCCCGCCTTCAGGCAGAATGAGGAATGCCCCAGCCACACAAGATTTTTCATCATTTTCTCGATCATATGCATCTCACGGGTCTTTTATCGTAAATATTCGGCTTAATGCCGGAATAGCGAATAGTATCCCGTTTTAAGGGCTCGGCAAAAAATAAAATGCTATTCTGTTATATTTGTCGGAAGTGGGACTTTAGTCCCGCCTTTTGAGGGATGCAGTGGCTGAGTGGGACTAAAGTCCCACTTTTTCTCGTTCCCAGGCTCTGCCTGGGAATGCATACCCAAAGGCTCTGCCTTACACACCAAACCAAGGGAATGACATTTTCTGAAATCAGTTAGAGCTTACAAGAAATGAATTCTCCCCAAAAAACAGAATTCAAATATTGATGATTGAATATTTTGTGCCGACAATTAAAATCATTGTAAGGGTTCACCCGCATTGCATCTGCACAGACCCCGATGAAACGAAATGATCTAAGAAAAAAAATTCTTGCCCAGCGGGACAGCCTTTTACCTGATGACCGCGCTCAAAAAAGCAGTTCCGTAATAGAACATCTCTGGCGTATTGATGATTTTTCCAGTACAAAAACCTTGTTTGTCTACGTGAACTTTCGAAGCGAGGTGGAGACCCTGTCCCTTATCAGCCAATGCCTGGACAAAGGAATGCGTGTAACCGTGCCGCTGACGCTGCCCGATGAGTCCGGACTGATACCATACCGGGTAACAAATCCTGATCAGGACCTGGTCCCCGGATATTGCTCCATTCCCGAGCCTGACCCGCGACGATTATCAACCGTGGAACCCAACGAAATCGACACGGTCATTCTTCCCGGATCGGTTTTTGACAGGCAGGGTGGCCGGCTCGGTTACGGAGGCGGATATTACGACCGTTTTCTAAATAACAAGGCGCCCCAGGCGGTCCGCATCGCCATCGCGTTTCAACTCCAGGTAGTTCCCGAGGTACCTCTTCTCCCCCATGACCAGCGCCTTCATTATCTGGTCACTGAAAAAGGGATTATAAATTGCCAAAAATAAACCTTCACCAACGGACAAATTTCATGAAAAAAACAGCCATATTTAAAAACGACCTGTTTCTGGAACATAACCCCGGACAAACCCACGTCGAATCCCCGGAACGGCTGAAAGTGATCCATGAACGGCTTGCGGCCCCGGAAATCATTAAAACATTCCATTTTCCTGCGTTTGTACCGGCTTCACGGGAAATACTTCAAATGAATCACACTCCGGATCATGTCAACAGGGTTGCCTCAACCGGGGGCAAGCCGTTTGACTCCCTGGATCCTGACACCATGACATCCGCCCGTTCCTATGATGCGGCATGCCTGGCCGCGGGCGCCGTTGTCGAGGGAACCCGGCTTCTGACGGCAGGGGAAATAGACAACTGCTTTGCACTTGTCCGGCCCCCGGGCCATCATGCCGAGGCCGGCAAGGGAATGGGATTCTGCCTTTTCAACAATATTGCCATTGGAGCCCATTATGCGATCCGGAAGTTGAACCTTGACCGGGTCATGATCGTTGACTGGGATCTGCATCACGGCAACGGCACCCAGCATTCCTTTTACAACACGGACCAGGTCCTCTATTTCTCAACCCATCAATACCCGTACTATCCGGGAACCGGCAGCCTTTCCGAGGTCGGTGAGGGCAGGGGAGAAGGGTTTACGATCAATGTGCCGCTGCCCGGAGGACAGGACGATTTTGCCTTTGCTTCAATATTCAACGATATCCTCTCCCCGATTGCCAGGCAATACAAACCTGATTTGATAATGATCTCAGCAGGATTCGACATTTACACAGCCGACCCTCTGGGAGGAATGGCAGTAACCGAGAAAGGCTTTGCCTACATGACTAGGGTCCTTCAGGATCTTAGCGATGAAATATGTGGCGGCCGGCTTCTGGCCACACTTGAAGGCGGGTATGACCTGAACGGACTGCGTGACGGTGTAATGGCGGTCCTTTGGGAAATGTCAGGCACATCCATTCTGGATGATGAAACAACCAGGGCTTTTAAAAACACTCACATCGACAACCAGGATGGTATGTTTGCTTCCATTCTTAAACAAACACGAAACATTGCAAAAAATTACTGGACCTTGTAAAATGATTTCTGCTCAATTTTCCACAAACCTTCAAACGACTATAACATGGCAAAAATCTTAATAGCGGATGATGACGACCTGGTCAGGGATGCGGTAATAAAGATCCTTGAAATGTTCGGCTATGAAGTCACGGACGTTGACAACGGCCAGGGTGTTCTGGATGTCTTAAATGAAAAATTCGACGTCATTATTCTGGATATCAACATGCCGGGCATGGATGGCTTTGAGACCATGCGGGCGATCAACGAAAGAGATCTTGGAATACCTGTTCTGTTCCTGACGGGCGCAGGGTCCATGGAATTTGCGGTCAAGGCGATTAACCTGGGAGCTTACGACTTTATCACCAAGCCGATCGGGGATCTTGATTTGTTTGATGTTAAAATCAAGCGTGCAATTGAAAAAAGAAGGTACGTACTCCAGGAAAAGGCTTATAAAACAAACCTTGAAAAAGAGATACAGGCAAAAACCAGGGAACTTGCGGAAAAAAACATTCTTTTAAGGCGATACAGCGATCAACTTGAGATCGCGGCAGTTAACGCGATCCACACACTGCAGAACGTCCTTGAGCAGAAAGACCGGTACACATCGGGTCACACAAACCGTGTGACCCGATATTCCCTTATGATCGGCAAGGCCATGAATCTACCACAGGAGGACTTGATAGTTCTTGAACGGGCGTGTCAGTTGCATGACATCGGCAAACTCATTATTGATGTCAGTTGCATACAAAAACCAGGCCGGCTTAACTATAAAGAATGGCAGATTATAAAAAAACATCCCGATGTCGGGCAATCCATTATAAAACCGCTGACCTTCCTGGCCCGTGAAGGACTCGTTATCAGACATCACCACGAACGGATAGACGGCTCCGGCTATCCTGACGGCCTGAAAGGGGATGAAATCGATACCCTGTCCAGGATCCTTGCCGTGGCAGACAGTTTTGACGCCATGACCTCCACGCGGAGTTACAGGGTCAACTTCGGCAAAAAGGAAGCGCTTGGTGAACTCACAAGATGCGCCAACAAACAATTCGACGAAAAAATAGTGGCTGTTTTTAAAAAGATCATCAAGGATATAAACATCAAAAAAATCCACATCCCTAAAACAATACTCAAATGAAAATAACCACAGAAGAAGTAAAAAATGTAGCCAAACTGGCCCGTTTAGAGCTGGCGGAGGAAGAAGTAAAACCTCTTACGGAACAACTGGATAAAATTCTGAACTATATAGAAAAACTAAATGAGGCTGAGACCCTGGGAGTCGAACCGACCACCCATGCCATTTCCATCACCAATGCATTTCGCAGTGACGAAATCAGTAAGTCTCTGCATCAGAAAGCTGCCCTTGCCAACGGCCCCGTGCAAAACGGCGAATTTTTTGAGGTCCCGAAAGTTATTTAGTGCCTTAGTGGTAATTTTCTTGTTTTTTGTGGCAGAAAAACTCCGCGCTCATATGTGACGCCTGCGGTGCC
>JAIWHJ010000041.1:0-9540 GCA_048629695.1 Promethearchaeota archaeon | reverse complement strand
AACAAATTGTCAATAATCAATTGTGAATAACTAACTGATAATTAACGACATATTTATTTATGGGTAAAGGGCAGGCCTATCCACCAGAGTAATCACAGAATACACGGCCACCAACCCTGAAGGCGCCTGTTTTGAGATCGTAGAACAGACTGTTGCCACGGATGTCGACATCTTCTCCGGATAACCGCACCTTTGCGGCTGTCTTGACTTTCTGGAATTCGGCAAGATAAAGCAGGACCTCTGTGCGCAGTTCGTATCCGTCCCTGGTGACTAAATGGACATCATCCATAAGGGTCAGAATCTGTTTCTTCTCATCGTATGTAGCCTCGGCGCTTGAAATATTTGCGCTCGGTTTTTCTTTGTCATAAAAAACAGCATCGACCACATCCATCCGGATGTCGGAATCAGCGCCTTCTGAATAAACCTTTGCCGCTTTGATGTCCCATTCCTTGATCCCTTTCGTGCTCTGTGACAGACGGACCTCCTTCATTGTAAACAGACGGGTCGGCACCGAGCCGGATTTGCCCTTCAGGTCGAATTCTCCGCGGGGTTTAAGAAAATTCGCAACCCCATCCCGCCATAATGGCGCTGAAACCAGAAGAAGTAACGGCAAAAGAATAAGAAAATTCCTACGCCAAGTCATTTGTATAAATACCCGGCCAACAATAATTCCCGCATTTCTTTGGCATCGATTATGAGATCACACACCTCACGAACAGCCCCCCTGCCTCCATCCATTTTGGTCACATAATGGACAACCTGTTTCAGTTCATCGGCACCGTCAGCCACTGTAATTGAAAAACCGACCCTGGCCAGGAGACGGAGATCCAGCCAGTCGTCTCCCATGTACGCGACCTCTGACGGAGTAAGGCCAAGTTCTTTAAGAAGCTTTTCATATATTTCTACTTTATTGGAAACATCCTGATAAACATGGTTTATGGAAAGGTCATTTGCACGGCGGGCCAGCGCTTTGGAACTCCTGGCCGTGATCAGGCCGGTTTCCACCCCCGCTTCTTTCAGGAGCCTTAAGCCCAGACCGTCATGGGTGTGAAACGATTTTATTTCAGTGCCTTCGTGGGTGTACATGATTGTACCGTCCGTCAGCACTCCATCCACATCCAGGAGCAGCAGTTTGATTGGTTTTGCTTTAGGAAAACATGAACGTCGGACATAACTGTTTCCATCTGATTTCTTTCTTGCAGCCGCCCTTTTCAGTAGATGCTGCGTCAACTCACAATCTCCGGGATAGCTCCCGTCCCCGGCAACGCAACTCTCATCCTGTTTCATTTGTGAACCAGCTTGTGAATCATTACCAGCTTTTTTAAAAGCGGTTCAACCCGGTCAAGAGGCATGGAATTCTGCCCGTCACAGAGCGCCTTGTCAGGTTCAGGATGGACTTCCATGAAAATACCGTCAATTCCAGCCGCAACCGCGGCCCTTGCAAGCGGCGGGATGAACTCTCGCTGTCCCCCTGAACTGCCGCCTGCTCCACCCGGCAGTTGAACGCTATGCGTTACATCGTAGATCACAGGGTATCCAAATGAAGACATGACAGGAAAGGAACGCATATCCACAACCAGGTTGTTGTACCCCATCATGGTTCCGCGTTCCATCAATAAGAGCCTCTGTCCGCCCGAATTCCGAATTTTTTCTGCAGCGTACCGCATGTCCCATGGTGAAAGGAACTGTCCTTTTTTGAGGCTGACCGCCCTGCCTGTCCTGGCCGCAGCCACAAGCAGGTCGGTCTGCCTGCATAGAAAAGCAGGGATCTGGAGAATGTCCAGAACGTCGGCCACATCCTCCATCTGGCTCACATCATGGACGTCAGAGGTCACAGGGATGTCCAATTCATCGCGAATTCGGCCCAGGATATCAAGCCCCTTTCTTAAACCCGGCCCCCGGAATGAATCCAGAGATGTCCGGTTCGCCTTGTCAAAAGAGGATTTAAAGACAAAGGGAATTTCAAGCCTGGCAGCAATGCCCTTCATCTCTTCTGCCACATGCCTTGCCACATCTTCGGATTCGATTACACAAGGTCCGGCGATCAAGAGCAGCGGTTGCCCCGGGCCTACTTTGAAACGACCGGCTATATCAACTGGTTCCATTTGTGTCTCCTTAAAAAAAAGCTCAACCACTCTCTGCAAAACCGTTCAGAGGAGCCCTATTTAGCAGACTCCTCCGTATGTAATCGTTCACAGCCCCATATGTGTACACTGAAGGGCATAAACTCCAGGCCGGCGAACTATAGTAAACCTATGTGAACCAGACTGATCGCAGATGGGGCGTTTGTGAACGATTACTTTTCAGCGAATTTTAATGATGCCTGGATAAAATCCTTAAATATCGGATGGGGTTTCATGGGGCCTGACTTGAATTCCGGATGAAACTGGCAACCCAGGAACCAGGGGTGGTCGGCAAGTTCGATTATTTCGACCAGTTCCAGGTCAGGCGACACGCCTTTTTCAGGAGGCGATACACCGCTGATGATCAGCCCGCTGTTGACAAGCTGATCGCGGAACTTGAGGTTGAACTCGAACCGGTGGCGATGCCGTTCAAACACATTTTTTGTTCCATAGGCCGCTTCGGCAAAGGTGGATTCCCGGATAACGCAGGGATAAGCGCCCAGACGCATGCTGCCGCCCTTTTCAGATTTCTCGTCCCGTATCTGAAGTTTCATGATCCGGTAATCATACCATTCTCTCATCAAATAAATCACGGGTTGTGTTGTATTATTGTCAAACTCTTCGCTGTTTGCCTTATCCAGCCCTGCGACATTTCTTGCAAATTCTATTACGGCAAGCTGCATGCCCAGGCAGATGCCGAAAAACGGGACCTTTCTCTCCCTTGCATAAGTGATGGCCCTTATTTTGCCTTCCACACCTCTTTTGCCGAATCCTCCAGGGACCAGAATGCCGTTGCATCCATCAAGCAGCCCGGCAGCCCCTTTTTTCTCGATTTCCTCGGCGCTGACATAGCGAAGTTCGAGTTTGGCGTCATTTGCAATGCAGGCGTGTACCAGTGCCTCGTGAAGGCTCTTGTATGATTCGGTAAGGTCCACGTATTTACCGATGATACCGATTACAACACTGCGGGCCGGCTTCTTTATCTTGCGGACCAGTTCGTACCAAGGCTCAAGACGGGGAGCGCCTGTCCAGATGTTGAGCAGTTCGAGAATCTTGGCGTCCAGTCCTTCCTCATGAAAGAGGAGAGGCACCTCATAAATGCTTTTCACGTCCCGTGCCGTGATTACGGCCTCGGGCGGGACATTGCAGAACAAGGAGATCTTTGCCTTGATATCATCGCTCAACAGTGTTCCGGTCCTGCACAGAAGAATATCAGGCTGCAGGCCGATGGCCCGCATCTCCTTGACGCTGTGCTGGGTCGGCTTTGTCTTGACCTCCCCGGCAGTCTTGATATACGGCACGAGCGTTACGTGAATAAAGATCGAATTCTCAGGCCCGATATCATATTTGAACTGCCGGATCGCCTCAAGGAAAGGCAGGCTCTCGATATCACCGATCGTGCCTCCGATTTCAATAATGGCCACGTCCGCATCACCTTCAAGCTGCCGGATTGCCGCCTTTATTTCATCTGTAATATGAGGAATCACCTGGACCGTTCCGCCCAGGTATTTTCCCGCCCGCTCCTTGGTTATGACGGAATGGTAGATCCTGCCTGACGTGTAATTATGCTTCTGTGCCATGCATACTGATGTATAACGTTCATAATGGCCCAGATCCAGATCAGTCTCCGCGCCGTCATCAGTGACATAGACC
Source organism: Promethearchaeota archaeon (assembly GCA_048629695.1). Classification (GTDB taxonomy): domain Bacteria; phylum Desulfobacterota; class Desulfobulbia; order Desulfobulbales; family DAOVYS01; genus DAOVYS01. The sequence continues at coordinate 5,764 of JAIWHJ010000041.1, read as the reverse complement.
TCGCCATGCTGAAACGGGTTCATTGTCCCCGGATCCACGTTGATATACGGATCCAGTTTCTGAAAAGTCACTGTCAGGCCGCGGCTTTCAAGAAGGGCGCCGATTGCCGCTGCGGCCAACCCTTTTCCAAGGGAAGAGAGGACGCCGCCTGTAATAAATATGAACTTGGTCTTATTGTCCCGGGAAGTTTTATTTAATGGATTCATGTACTTTAGTATAGCAACCGACCGTAATTTATCCAAGATAAAAAACCATAAAACTTTGTAATCGTTCACAGGCGCCCCCAGCTACACGCGCCCAACGGAAGTGCCCTTGGGGTGCGATCAGCCCGGCTCACATTAGTATCTTAATTTTATTTTCGTATTTTTTATACCCCTTGTTGGTTTGTGAGGCACGATTGGTTATACTTACCTATGATGCTTGCCTTTATTCGAAACAATGCCGGCAGGGGTTTTCTGTTTATCCTGCTTTTATCAGTGATCTTTTTTTTTACGTCCTGCGGCAAACCAAGGATAATCACAAGACCCGCCCAAAAGCCTGTAAGACCGCCTTCCCGGATTTCGTCCTGCCAACCCGTGTCCCCGGCCACTCAGCGACCGTACAAAATCAACGGCAGGACCTATTACCCGCTTCCATATTCACACGGTTTTTCACAAGAGGGTATTGCATCCTGGTACGGACGCAAATTTCACGGCAGAAAGACATCAAACGGCGAAATTTATGATATGTATGGTTTAACCTCCGCGCACAAGACCCTTCCCATGAATACGTATGTGCTGGTCAAAAACCTTGAAAACGGTTATGAGATCGTGGTGAGAATCAACGACAGGGGTCCCTTTGTCAGTGGCCGGATAATCGACCTGACCCTGACAGGAGCAAAGAAGCTGGATATGTTAAAAAAGGGAACTGCAAAAGTCCGGATCACTGCAATGGGCGAGGCAGCCTCGTATCGTGAAGGCGGAAAGATTGTAAAAAAATTTCTGCCGCACAAGGATTTCCAAACAGGCGAATTTTATGTCCAGATCGGATCATTTACAAACAGGGCCAATGCAAAAAGGCTGAAGGATACAATGTATGATCAGGACCACAAAACGGTCATCCGGATGTATGACCGGGGAGATAAAATATTTTACCGTGTACGGGTTGAGGCCGGAAATAGTCTTGCCGATGCCGAAAGGATGAAACGGGTATTAAACAGGGCCGGGTTTAAGGGATCGTTTGTAGTAGCCATGTAGTGTTAATTTTTTGTAAATATTTGACGGTTCTAGCTATTTTTCGGCATCAAGCCGAATATTTACAATTTTTTTTACCCCCAGGGGAAAATTTATTATGAAAAGATGTCGCTGCTGAATATTTACAATTTGGTGGTTCTAACTATTTTCCGACATCAAGCCGAATATTTACTGCAGGACTGCAAATAAATCAAAAAAATCAAGGGGTCATATGACTTTTATTTTTCGTTTTTTACTCACCTTTCTTTTTGTTTTCACTCTTCCCCTCTCACCGACATATGCCGGACATTCCACCTCTGGACAACCAGACCATGTTGCCGCGCCTACGGCCGGAACCATGCCCTGCCCTTCTACCGCCTGGCCTCATGAAAAAAGCGACCTTCTTCCGGATCCGAACCTTATTTTCGGCCGGCTGAAAAACGGTTTGGGGTATGTGCTTCTTGAAAACCGTGAACCCAGGGACCGCGTGAGCATGCATCTGGTCGTCTTATCCGGATCCCTGAACGAGACGGACGAACAGCAGGGATTGGCCCATTTTCTGGAGCACATGCTCTTTAACGGGTCTGAGCATTTTCCTCCGGGCGAACTTATTAAATATTTCCAGTCAATCGGCATGCGGTTCGGGGCGGACGTAAATGCTGGAACCGGCCTTTCAAAAACCGTGTACCATGTGCTCCTGCCATCCGGGTCCCGTGAAGACCTGGGAAAAGGGCTCCTGGTTATGAAGGACTATGCGGGCGGAGCCCTGCTTCTTGAATCCGAGATTGACCGCGAACGCGGGATTGTGCTTGCTGAAAAGCAGGCAAGGGATTCTGCAGGGTATCGGACCTGGGTCGCTTCCACGAAATTTGTTTATGGAGACTCAAAATACTCCAAAAGGTTTCCCATAGGCAAAGAAGAGGTGATCAAAAATGCCGGCAGGGACCTCTTAAAACAATTTTACGATGCCTGGTACAGGCCTGAAAATATGATTCTTGTGGTTGTGGGTGATTTTTCCGTCAATACTCTGGAACCCCTTATTAAAAACCGCTTTTCCAATCTCTCCGCTCGGAGTGCGCCTGGTGAGTGTCCTGATATGGGCAAAGTCAGCCATAAAGGAAAAAAGACTTTTTACCACTATGAAAAAGAGGCGGGAAATACTGAAATCGCGATCCAGGCGGCCTGGAGCACGACACATCGGTCCGATTCCCTGGCGTTTCAGAAGGAACTCCTGACCAGCTACATTGCAGACGGCATATTACGAAACAGGCTTGATATCATGACCCGGAAACCGGACTGCCCATTCACATCCGCATCCGCATATTCCGGGATTTTCTTGAATCAACTGGCGTATGCAAAGCTTTACGGGATATCCGCCCCTGAAAAGTGGGAAGAGACCCTTAAGACACTTTCGTACACCATGCGGCAGGCCATCATGTACGGATTTGCCGAGACGGAACTTGACCGCGTTAAAAAAGAGATTATCGCAGGCCTTGATTCCGCGGTTTTAGAAAAAAACACTCGGGACAGCAGGGAACTCGCCGGAACGATCATTGACAATCTTACCGATGACAAGGTCTTTCAATCGCCGGAACAGGAAAGAGATCTGTACAGGCCCTTTGTCAAATCACTCACGCTGGACCGGGTCAACCATGCCTTTAAAAAAACCTGGGGCCACGGTCACAGACTTATTACGGTCACCGGAAACGCGGAGATTAAAAGGCCTGACAAGAAGCCTGAGGATATAATTCTCGAGATTTATAAAGCGTCGCTTGAAAAAAAAGTGAAAAGAGGTAAAAAGGAGAGGAAAGTAAATTTTCCGTATCTTGATGACCCGGCCCAACCGGGACGGATTCTAGACCGTAGAAAAATAACCGATCTGGAGATCGAGCAGATCGATTTTTCAAACGGAGTCCGCCTAAACCTTAAAAAGAGCGATTTTAAAGAAAACGAGGTCACATGTGTCTTAAGTTTCGGCAGAGGCAAAAAGCTGGAACCGGCGCCGGGTCTTGCAATGCTTGCTGAATCGGTACTGAATCAGAGCGGGTTGGGGAATCTTGACAGAGATGAACTCGACAGGGCCCTTGCCGGTAAAAACACCTTTGCCCGGTTTCACATCAACGAAGACAGCTTCAGCTTCTTCGGAACCACGGTTTCAAAGGAGCTTCCACTGCTTTTTCAGCTCCTTTACGCACATGTGGTTGACCCTGGATTCCGCAAAGACGCGTTTCATCTGACCATGCGTCAATTTGCCCAGATGTATGAAGGATTCAGCCATTCTATTGATGGCGCCATGGAACTCTACGGAAAAAATTTCCTTGCAGGAGGTGACAGCCGTTTCGGCCTGCCTCCTTATGAAGAATTTTCAAAATTGACTCTCGGACAGGTCGGAAACTGGATTGAGCCCGAACTCAAAAAGGGCTGTTTTGAACTCTCGATTACCGGGGATTTTGATCCGGAAACCGTGATTGACCTTGCCGGCAAATATTTCGGTTCACTTCCTTGCGGAACAAAACCGGAAGATGTAAAAGAGCAGATAGATTTTCCGGCCGGCAAGGAGCTTTTTATTGATGTTGAGACAATGATTGACAAGGTCATGATTGTGGTCGCCTGGCCTACGGAAGATTTCTGGGATATCTCGCGAACCCGCCGCCTCTCCGTATTAGGGCACGTCTTTACGGAACGGATGAGAAACGAAATTCGGGAAAAACTGGGCGCAACTTATTCTCCGTATGCCTACAACGACCCAAGCAGGACCTATGATGGTTACGGGCTGTTTAAGTCCGTGCTTGTCATCGACCCAAAGATGACGGAAAAAATGATTGGGGAAATAAAAAGGATTTCATCCGACCTGGCGGCAAACGGAATCACGGAGGATGAGCTGAAACGCTCACTTGACCCGGTTCGAACAAGCATTAAGGACATGATGCGGACAAACCGGTACTGGCTCAGCACTGTTATGAGCCATTCGAAAAGATACCCTGTGCAGCTTGACTGGAGCAGGACCATCAGGGATGACTACGCAGACGTCACGGTCACGGATATTTCAGAGCTTGCGGCAAAATACCTGAATAACCGAAAAGCCGCGGTACTGGTTTTAAAGTCCGTCAAAGTCAAGCTTCCGATTTAGAGGCGGCGGGGGCGACCTTCCCTGATATAGAAAGTCCAACCAAAAATAAAAATTCCATACTATCGAGTTATAAATCAGGAAGCCGACTTCCAATAAATGACCAATATCAACAAAAGAAATAAAAATGGCTGACGAAACACCTATACCGGATATCGAGCACGACTCAGACCAGACGGACGACAACAGCAGCACGTCTTCTGAGCCCAAATCAGTTAATTTTACCGATATGTCCCCGGATGAAATCCAGCAGTCCGGCAATCAGAACCTGGACTTTTTTCTGGATATTCCAATGCATATCAAATCGCAGCTCGGTAACGCCAAACTGACTATCAACGACGTCCTGCATATGAGAGAAGGTTCAACAATTGAACTTGACACGGTGGCAGGCGGCACTTCAAAATTATTCGTCAATAATACCTTGTTTGCCTTGGGCGAGGTCGTTGTTATGGACGACCATCTGGGTATACGTATTACCGAATTCATCGGCCAGCAGGAACGAAAAAATGTTGAATAGGTAGTGGTCTGCAAAGGTTCCGGGTTCAAGGTTTATTTGACCGGAACATTGAATCGCAATCAACAGATCTTAATACTCAGGCAACCACAGAAACAATTGTTGGAGATCAGTCGTGTCCACAACCAATATCATGAACATTGCCGAAAAGACTAAGGCGCTTGCAGAAATATATGCCGCATTTGAAGAAGATGTGTCTGAATTCAAGAAATCCGCTGCTTGTAAGATCGGCTGTTCTGATTGTTGTATTCATGTCGGCAACGTAGATATCATAACACTTGAAGGGATTGTAATACAAAAGATGGTCAGCGCTTTTGTCAAGAGAGAAAAAAAAGAGATCACAAAAAGGCTTTTTGAAAACAGGGCGGAACGTGAACGCGGCGGTCTTGCAAGATGCGCGTTCCTTAAAAAGGATAACTCGTGTTTGATCTATGATATCCGTCCTTTCAGTTGCCGCAGGATCTATTCCATAGAAACCTGCAACCGGAGTCAGCAGCCGATCGTTCACCGCCAGGCGTTTACCATAGCGAACGAAACCATAAGAAGGCTCCAGGGCCTTGATGATACCGGTTATTCAGGACATATGAGTTTTATACTCTGCCTGCTCGAAAAACCGGATTTCAAAAAGACCTATCTTTCCGGGAAATTTGATCCCGGAAAGATAATGACTTTCGGAAAGAGTCATGGGCTCATTATAAATCGGGCAACCGCTCACAGGGCAAAGGATCTGCAATTCGGCGGGGCTTCTGCCGCACCGTGATCGGTTATGAAATACATTATGCTTTGTTCGGCAACACTCCATCTGTCCACGATCAGGCCTTCCAGCATACTTAGGGACGGGGACGAAATAACTTCCCCATCTATGCATCTCAGCTTCAGGCTATCTTCGGCCGATTTTCAATCGCAAAGTCC
>JAIWHJ010000040.1:0-9627 GCA_048629695.1 Promethearchaeota archaeon | reverse complement strand
CTATCACTATGGTCATGGATAAGATAATGAGCACAAGTACTTTCATGTTACACCTCCCGTTCATTTTAGTAGTTTTCAAAACCGACCCAGAAATGGCCATTAGCAAATCATTTTGAAGGCGGAGGCGGAAATTTCTCGAGAATTTTCTGTACGGCTTCCGCTATTAACTTCTCCCTTTTTTCCGGAGTCTTAACAGTGTTTGTTTGAGCTTTTGCTGAGCCCCGCCATATCAATTTTTTTGATTTCGCGTCTACAAAATCCAGGATAAGAGAACCTTCTTCATATTTATATACATCAACTCCACGAGGGCCCCCGTATCCTCCCCAGTATCTTCCATGCGTGCCATAACCATATCCCCAATCTGCAATTCTCACTTTTTCCTTTTTACCTACGTGTGAAGCAATCAAAAAATCGGGGTTGTCTGGGGTCTTTCTAAGACCTTTGGCTGCCATTTGACTATTAACAGCATTTTTAATGCGTTCGATGTTAAGTCTATCTATATCTGCTTTGGCAGGTATAGGAAGCCAATCATAGGTTTTTAGGCTTGCGAAATCGGTCTTTGTGTCGTAGTCATATTTAACACTATAAATAGGAGAACAACTGATCGTAAGAGCCATTAAACATACAATAATAAATTTACATAAAATCTTCATGATAAACCTCCTTTAAAACAAATTTTAGTTATCACTCAATTGAGTGATATCTCGTATCCGGTATTTGATACTGGTTTTCCTGGGTGATAATTGCTTTGCTTAATTTGCGTTGATAGCGTGCTATAAGCGGGCTCGGGCCTTCATTCTTGACAAGAATGAAGCCCGATCCCTTAGTTCACTGCTGGCTACTGCTATTTTGCGGCTTTCGCCAACTCTTCCCGGAGTTTAGCTGAATGCGGGTTGCTGACATCGTGGGACACAATAATGTCCACCGGCCTTACTGGCTTGCCATAATAGGCGTGGTTCCATTTGTCCATCGTCCCTATGACAGATCCGTCCAGCGATAGGCCCGCATAGGCCCCCTTGGAACGGGCGAAGGAGAGTATGTCCGCAGTTACACCTTTTGCGGCTGCGCCAGCGCCCACCGGCCCAGCGGCCACTGAGATATCGGCTCCGAGCTTGAAGGATGACGTATACAACGATTCCAAGCCCCTTAGCGTCCTCACCATCAGAATCACCTCGGACTTCTGGGCGCCAATTTGTAAACCCCAGCTCACAGAGCCAATGGTGTAAAAGGCAGGTTCGGACCATTTACCCGTTTTTTCATCACGCACCAGCAGAACGCCATGGCCGCCTGAACCGCCAAACACAAAACCTGCCTTTACCAATGACGGCACGATTAACAGACCCCTGCCTTCCTTCACATGTTCACGGAGATAGCTCATGTCCGGGTCGGCAATGAAATGGTTGAAGGTGATGAGCGCCTCATCGACCAGCGCCTGCTCCTCTGGGGCGTCCGCCGCAGTTACCACCGTGGTTGACAGGACTAACAGTCCAACAACCAGAACGCTGACAACCGAAAATAATTTAAAACCTGATACTTCTCTACGTGTTTTCATTTTCTCCTCCTTCTTTTTTCTGTCTTCTGTCATAAATCCTTTGCGGGTTCTGCAACTTCATCACATATTGTCCAAAATTGCCTTCCGCTTTTCTTTGTACTGCGCTGGTGTGATGTAACCACCGGCGGCCAGCTTATCCAGTTGCTGCAGCTTCTGCTCTGGAGTCATTTTAGAGGCAGGGGCGGGAGCTGGTTGGGCATAGGTCGTTGCAGCGGCAGGCTGCTGGACGTAGACGGTTTGGGTTTTGGGTTCAGATGCCGATTTCACTGCGGCAGCGGTCCGTATTCTGCTGCGGCGTACCGCACCGCCGACTAAATGCCCGGCTACCATGCCACCCAAAAAAGCAGCTCCACGATCGGCCCGCGCCTCGGTCTTAAAGCCGGGCACGATGGTAGTGATGAGAAAAGCCAATAAAATCGGAACAAGACCCAGTTTGAAATTTTTTCTGATTGTTTCCATTGTTTTACCTCCCCGTTTAGAATCGACGATTGACAATTGAATGTTGATCGAAAGCATTCCTTAAATAGTCAATCGTCAATTGAAAATAGTCAATTTGTTTATCACTTACACCTTACCGCTATTCCTTTATTTATCTGTTCCCCTAACAGTCCAACCGCTTCAAACCTATTTTCTTCAACATTGAATGGGATCAACTTAACTTTGAAGTAATCAAACTCATTTGCATATTCTTTCAGTTCGGCATGAATGTCTTGAAAGAAACCGCCGGAAGAGATGAAATCAAGATTCACCATATCGCCATCGATCTGCCAGAAACCAACAGCCTCCGGTCTATTTGATCTGCCGGCTTCAAAAGTGCCGTTTTCGTGAAACATAAAATACTCGGAATCAGAATCACCGCATTTCTGCTCTGTAGTTCCAATTACCCAATTTCCGACCAGATATTCCGGAACCATATCAGCAGCATTTGCTCCGGAAATAAAAAAGGTCAATAACACCACCAAAAAGTTAAAAGTTATTAATTTGCCTCGCATTTTTTTACCTCCTTTCTAACTCTTTATTTAGTTCTCAAAACGTCTGTGTTAGTCCGCGTGTGTCTGTGGCTAATCATTTCACATTTTCGGATTTGCGTATGGATCAATACGCTTTTCCTCCAGCAGCTCCAAGTCGGTGATCTTCCAGGCCCCGCCCACCGGCTCCACGGAGATGTTGGCCTCGTACTGGTTCTTGCGCATGTGAATGTGGCCCCAGTGGCCCACCGTGCCCGTGGCGGTCCACCTGGCGTGGAACAACCGGCCCAGGGGGCAGTCATCGAGACGATTCACATCGACCTCCAGGATCTCCACCTCTTTCACCCGGGCCCGGGCGCCGCCGGCCTGGGTCACCACCAGGGATTTACGGTTCTGGAGATAGATATCCGAAAGCAAGTTTCCGGAGACGCTGGTGGCCAGCCGGTCGTAAACATCCTCTTCTTCACGAAAATCAAAGGAACGGTAAACGTTTTTAAGCAAACTGTTCAAAACGGTCACTGCATTGGCGTCGGTCATCTTCGGCGCCAGGACAGCCGGTTTGGCAACGGCCACCTTTAAAAAGGGGTAGAGCAGAACACTTCCGGCGATGAACAATACTGCCAAGCCTATAAACAGTCTGACTGATCCGGCATTCCGCCGGCGTTTCCTGATTTGGAAGGCAACCGGCAACATCGCCAGCAGGCACAGGGTGCTGGCAAGCGGTATTTTCAACGTTGTCAGGGACTCGTCCACCCCCACTTCTGCGACGGTGGGCATCTGATAGGTTTTCAGAAAATTAGTCCAGGTCAATACATTATCTTCGGGTGTCACATAAGACGGTAAACCGCCTGCCGGATCAATCGCATCGGTCGGGACCTTTTGGATACGCTTGGACCAGAGGTTCCATTCGTTTGTGACCTTCTGTGGTATGCCTTCGGTCAAATAGGTGATGATCACGCCCACCATGGCGGTGTTGATCGATAGCTGCTCGGGCTGTTCAACGAAGGTGGAAGCCGTGGTGGAGTACTTGACAAAAGAAACGCGGTCCAAAATCGGCCGCAACCGTCTCCCATCGATCTGGGTTTTGTCCCGTTTCAGAAAAAACTCGCCCACGCGTTTCTTCAAGGGATCGTTTTCATCGGCTTCGATGAATTCGTCACCCCGAAGGCCCAGATCAATCCACGCGGCAAGATCTTTCACTCTCGCTAAAATTTCATGCCGCACTTCAAACGTTTCGATATAGAGAAAGGACATGACACTGCCGCGCTGCCATCGTTTCAGTGCCTTATTGTCGAAGACCGAATACCAGGGGTCATCCCAGTCGAGTGTGACCGTCGATGGTTCGGGCAGGTATCTGAAATCAATGATCGGCACGCGATTGTGGTAGGTCATAAACCCGATCGATACTTTGCTGATTTTACTTTTTTCATCAAGGGGGGGAATGATGGTCAAAGATTTGGGTTTCTTGGTGAAGGGATAGACAAGCTCTGCATAGAGCATACGCTTGTCCTTTGGCGGTCCCGGAATGATCTGGAGCGTATAGGGGTTGAGCTTTCCGGCATAGGGTGAGGGGCGCTCTTTGCGAAAGCGCGGCTCGGCGAGTTTGAGCTTCGCTTGCAGTTTCTGTCCGTTATCGGTTATGATCTGAAAGTCTTCGTCAGAAAACCTGGGCATGCGATCGGCCAGGGGTGGTCTTTTAATATCGGAACCTTCGAAGAACGCATCGGGAATAAGGCGGTCAAAGGTCACCAAGTCATTTACGAAAATCTCAAGCTCAATTTTGACATGATCTTCGTTGATATAGATTTCGGCAATATTGGGTGCATTCTGAGCACCGGAGAGATTGATCCAGTCGGCACTCACCGGAGGCCCCGGAATGCAACATGCAATAAAAATAGATATGATAATGCCAACTGTTTTTTTCATATCAGCTGTGGCCTTTGTTACTGTGGTGCCGGGATGTTGGTCCCATACTTCTTGTTGATATCTGAGTAGATCTTATCCACCACTTCTTTGTAATTCACGCGTCCGCCTTTAATGAACTCGGAGAACCCGATCCGTTTACTCGCATCCGGTGGCAGCTTCTTCCCGACTGCCGGCTGCGGCCAGATGTCTTCGTCTATCACTGCCATACAAACCCTGATGTCGTCCTTTTTATGTCTGCGGCATGACCTATAAAAATCTCCTGTTTCCCTCATACACAACATGATAATCGCAGTACCGACACGATCGGCCACCGGTTGGTCGGCGCAACCACTGCGAGCGTCACGATGGCGGCCTCGACGCCTACATCAATTCCCCGTCGGCATGGGAATCTTGACACCTTCCTTCTCGAGCTGTTCGCGGATGTGCTTGAAACGGAAGTACGACGAAAGCGTAATCGGACCCGAGTAAGTCTCGCTCTGAATTTTCCGCGGCGGATACTCCACATAGGTTTTCATCTTCTCTTGAATCGCCTGGCTAATGGTGACCAGCGTCCAGGTTCTCTCGGTGTAATTGTTCATGAAGATGTCGTAGCGCTCCTGCGGATCCGCCCAGAGGTCGAACAGCTGAGGCACCGTGGCCACGTACTTCTCAGCACCTTTCCAGCCAAGGTTGGAGTCCACGGCCAGTCCACCGGTAGCCTGACCGTTGTCACCACGAAGATTATATAACGCCTTGTAGTTGCCCACTCTCGCCGCGCCGGGAGACAGCTCATTTTCGGTGAAATAGAACCACTCGTTGCGCTCAGACTTGCCGGTGCCGGTTAGTGCGGGTGTCATGTCATAGCTATCGAAGATAATGGGTTGATTCTCACGGTCATTCTTCGGCAGATCAACGCCTGCAACGGACGCAAAAGTCGCCATCAGGTCGAGGCCACCGAGGATGTCGTGATTTTTCGATCCGCCCTTGATCTTGCCAGGCCATATGGCGATGGCAGGCACTCGATTGCCGCCCTCGCGCACAGTACCCTTGGTGCCGCGAAACGGCGTATAGCCGGCATCAGGATAAACGTCCTGCCAGGCACCGTTGTCTGTGGTGTAGAACACGAGCGTATTCTTGTCCAGGCCAAGCGCACGCAACTTGTCCATGATCCGCCCGATGCGCGTATCAAGCTCCACGATCGAATCCGCATACTTGCTCTTTGACAACGACTTATGCTCAAACTCCGGAGCAGGCATGTTGGGCTGGTGGACCTTCATGAAATTGACGTTGATGAAGAACGGCTTGTCGGACTTGGCCGCCGTGTCCAGGAACTCCAGCGCCGCTTTCTCGACGTAACTGTCGAAGAAGGGGATACCGACGACGCCATCCGGGTATTCTTTAGTGCTCTTGTCAGGCTCGTTGACATACTGGCCATTGACCATGAAATCTGTCTTGGGCTTCTCACCTGCCTTGCCGGACAATGCACCCTTAGTCACCTTCTTGAAAAAGGCGCGCAACTTTGGATCCATGTCAGGGAACCATGTCGGATCACCATAGGTGTAGGCGTTGAGGTGGTAAAGACCGACATACCTCATCTCATCGTAACCCTGGGCATTTGGCAGAGCAGAGTCGTCCTCGCCCAGATGCCACTTGCCGGTGAAATAGGTCTGGTAGTCAGCCTTTTTGAGCACCGATGCCAGAGTCCATTCCGCTGCCGGCAGACCGCCGCCCTGGCCCTGGAAGGCCACAGTGGTCATGCCACTGCGGTTGGGAATGCGGCCCGTCTGCATGGCTGCCCGGCCCGGTGTGCAGCTTGGCTGAGCATAAAATGAGAACAGAGTTATGCCATCCCCAGCCATGCGGTCGATATTGGGTGTCGGCATGCCGCGGCCCTCGCCACCGCCATAGGGACCAAGGTCACCGTAACCTGTATCATCGGACACGATGAATAGGATGTTGGGTTTACTATCCTGCGCGTGCGCGACACCACTCAGCGTGATGAGCACGGCTAAGAACGCAGTGAAGAACAGTGCTCCGACGAAATTTTTCATGTTAATCCCCCTTCGGTTATGGTTGTTTGGTGAATGTTTAGGCGAATACAACGTTGAACGCCCGCAGGTTCTTAACCAGGTAGCCTTCGTGTCCTTGGGTGTTCGCATCTGCCAACGCCTGTTCGAAAAGCTCTCGAATGCTTTCGTTCGTGTTCGTTCCCGGTTTGCCAATAAACACCAGTTCAGTGGTAACCGGATCGTCCTCCGGGTATGCGGCCTCGGCCAGCTTGAGCCAGCCCGGCACCTGCAACCGTGGCACCGCCTTTCAGAAAATTGCGCCGGCTCGTCGCGGCGGTGCTAGATTGTTCAGCTTTGCTTCTATATTCTTTTTTCTTCATGATTTTCCTCCTCTGGGCATTCATTACGTCAGAAACAGGTCGCGAAAAGCGTCCACAGGCAGTGGCTTTTGCGGTTCATTGGGTAACCTCATCGTGGTCGTTTACTGACACTGTTCGTGATTGACAGGGAGGCCCTCCTTTACTTCATATTATATTTCTTCTTGAACTCCTTGACCATCTCTGCCTGTGCCGCTTCAGCAGGTTCCCATCGACCCTCTTTAATGAAATCAGTTATTGGATCAGGAACAGTCCCTTTTGCCGGTGGTCTCGGTGGCTTGTTTGGACCAGCCACGGACCATGCCTGATCAGGAGAAACGACCATCCGTTCAACGATTTTTTCTTTTGAAATGTTCCAGACCATATTATCGACGGCAAGTGACAACGGGCCGCTATAGGTTTGTAAGACACCCCTTAATATATCATCATGGGTACCCTGTTCATTAAAAAAGTGGTAACCGACTGCATGACGGGGTTTAATGGTACTCATTACCTTACCAAAAGCCTGTGGCGAGGTATGAATCTGAGTGCCTACTCCCAGAGCCTGACCAGGTGACTGGCCATACCATTTGACCAGGTCAGGTGGAGTCAAAAAGGTCTCATGAATAGCAAGGTCAGCATTGGCAGCATATTTGATATACCATTTATTCGGAAAAGTGTCTCCACCAATTACGACCTTGAGGCCGGCATACTCGAGGATAAAACTCACAGGACCATCACCCGCATGGATTGCAGGGATGCTTCTGATCGTAACGCCATTTTCCTGATACACCACCGCATTCACAGCCTTATAGTCAAACTCTTTAACGATAATTTCGCCCGGCTTGGGACTGAGAACAAAGTTTCTTGTTTTGGCATCCCAGTTAAAGGTTTTCAAGAAGTGATCCACCGCATACGCCGTTCCCATATCCTTGGTCGCCCCTGTGGGCCCCCAGATTCTCAACGGACCGGTGCGTCCCGCAGTCCAGCCCCCGGCCCATAAAGTTGCCAGATCACCCCAGTGGTCAGTATGAAGATGGGTGAGGAATACTTTGTCGAGAAAATCGTACGGGATCATCAGGGCTGCCACATTGACCATGGAGCCGGTACCGATATCGAAAAGGAACTTGTCGCCATTTCCGACTTCGGCCAGGAAGCAAGTGGCTTGCTGGTCACGCCGGGCAGCCGGCAGGCCGGTGCCGCAGGCAATAAGCCGGATTTCATCCTTCTTCAGTTTTTCGGTTCCAGGATAGTAAACATACCTGTCCGGTGCGGTGCCGGTCGGATTCACGACTTTTCCGCCGGCAGCTTCCGCCGTTTTTACAATCTCGATGCCGTTTCCTGTCTGACCGTTATACTGTCCCCAAAGGAAAAAGCTCATCGCAGCAAATACTACTATTAATGTGCTCCCAAATAACTTCATTTTTCGTTTCATTTTTATTCTCCTTTCTCAATAAGGTTAGTGCGAAATCATAAATCTGAAGATCCCAACAACCTCCAGATATAACGTATAAAGTGAGGATTAAAAAGATCCGCGTTATTGATATTGGTTGAACGCGGTCAAACGATCTTTATCACTGTCTTCTGTTTGCCCAACGCCGCGACGCTCTTTAGTGCATCGGCGGGGTCAGCTTTTCCATAACCTGGTCGATGGTGAAGCTGGCCGCCTTCTGGCGCGGCGGAAATTCCTTGAACGTTTCCAGAAACTTGCCGACATATTCCTGAGCCGGCACCAGCAGAAAAGCATGGTCAAGCCACCAGTCCCAGTAAGTGTTCGAAGTGATGCTCGCCCTCTCGTAAGGATCGGTGCGCAGATTGAAGAGCCAGGGAATCCGTGTCTGCACATACGGCTCGCCCCAGACCAGCATGGTACCGGGTGCTCTCTGCTGAGCGAAAACCACCTTCCAGTTGTCAAAGCGGAGCGCGGTCAGGTCGCCATCGTCGGAAAAATAGAAGAATTCCTCCCGGGGGCTCTTCTTCTCCTGACCAGTCAAGTATGGCAGGAAGTTGTAGCCATCGAGGTGGACTTTAAAAGTCTTCTTCCCCACTTTGAGACCTTTCTTTAGTTTCTCCTTGATATCGAGGTCCCCGGCGGCTGCCATTAATGTGGGCATCCAGTCCAGGTGCGACATGATGTCATTGGAGATCGTTCCGGGCTTGATTTTGCCAGGCCAACGCGCCATCGCAGGTACGCGATAGGCTCCTTCCCAGTTGGAGTTCTTCTCGTTGCGGAAAGGCGTCATGGCGGCATCGGGCCAGGAATTCATATGCGGACCGTTATCGGTGCTGTACATGACAATCGTGTTGTCGGCAATGCCGAGTTCATCGAGCTTGTCGAGCACCGTGCCCACGTTCTTGTCATGGTCGATCATGACGTCGTGGTAGATACCCTGCCAGCGTCCGGCCTGTCCCACACTCTCCGGTTTAGCGTGGGTACGAAAGTGCATATGGGTGAAATTCACCCAAACAAAGAACGGCTGACCGGCTTTGTGCTGTTTCTCGATGAACTCCGCTGATCTGGCGGCAAAGTCGTCATCGATGGTCTCCATGCGCTTTTTGGTCAACGGGCCGGTGTCTTCGATCCTGCCGTCGGCAAAGCTGTGGATCACGCCCCGCGGTCCGTACTTCTTGAGGAACTCGGGGTTTTTCGGGTAATCAGGCAACTCTGGCTCTTCCGAAGCGTTCAGGTGATAGAGGGGGCCGTAGAACTCGTCGAAGCCGTGGTTCGAGGGCAGCATGTCGTCCAGGTCGCCAAGGTGGTTCTTGCCGAACTGGCCGGTGGCGTAGCCCAGCGGCTTGAGCAGCTCTGCAAGCGTTGGATCTTCCATGCGCATGCC
>JAIWHJ010000039.1:0-9809 GCA_048629695.1 Promethearchaeota archaeon | reverse complement strand
GAGGAATGTGAAAGAGAGAATTTGTCTTTTTTTATTCTATAAAAAGTGTACTCCCTGTGGAGTGCTGCCGAATATTTACGAAAAGAAAACCCTATGCAGGTGAATTTGCTGAAGATGTTGTTAATGAAGCCTTCACTACCGGCAGTTGATCCCATTTTGTAGTATATGCTTGAGAAAGTTGCTCCCGTCTAAAAGACCAGTCTTTTTTAAAACCGGCTGACGCGTATTGCACGGTATAATGCCCCCATTTAGCGTTGATGGCGTCTATGACTTTCATAAGTTCCCCGCTACTCGTTTCTTCTGTAAATAAATTCCGTTGTTGCCATGTGTCAGGGATAATTTCCGTGAGCATTACACCTGCTTTTTTATATTCATATCCCGGCTTATAAATTTTACAAAGACACTTCAAGGCTTGTTTGATCAATATTGGCGTGGATGAAGTTGGTTCATAAAGTGAAATCATCGAGCTGTTTGAGTTCTGCGGTTTTTTCGGTTTAAAACGATTTGTGGCAATAAAGACGGAAACAGAACCTGTTACGGAGCGCTGAGAACGAAGTTTTTCTGCGGCCCTGGAAATATAGGTTGTTACAGCTTCCCCTAATTCCTCAATCGATGTGACTACACGGCCAAAAGACTTTGATGTGACGATTCCTTTCTTTGGTGCAGGAGCCTCCTCAAGCGGGATACAAGGTATTCCCCGCAATTCCCATACAGTGCGAAGACCGGTTACGGTAAGATGCTTTCGGAGCCAACCGTCATCAGCATATTTAAGGTGTAGCGCAGTAACTATGGAGTGGTTATTAAGTTTTTTAGTATACTGCCGACCGATACCCCAGATATCCTCAACTTTGATTGCCGCCAACAATTCATCAATATCCTCAAGGGCTGTCAGGTCAAACACCCCTTTATGCCGTGGGTTTTTTTTCGCGATTCTGTTTGCAAGTTTGGCAAGTGTCTTTGTGGGGGCAAAGCCTATGGAAACAGGAATGCCGGTCCACTGTTTCACAAGCGCTTTCATACTCCGACCATGATCTGTAAAATTATTTTGTCTCCCGACCGGTAAAGAGATAAACATTTCATCAATAGAATACACCTCACCATCAGGCTCAATTCGTTGAAGTATATCCATCACCCGATGAGACATATCGGCGTATAAGGTATAGTTGGAAGAAAAAACATGAACATTATGCTTCTTAAGAAAAGATTTTGCCTTGAAATAAGGCTCTCCCATTGCAATCCCCAAAGCCTTTGCTTCGTTTGACCTGGCAATAATATTGCCGTCATTATTTGAGAGCACTACAATTGGTTTTCCCCGGAGATCAGGCCGGAACACCCGCTCGCAGGAGGCAAAGAAATTGTTACAGTCTATCAGCCCGTATACTCTGTTATTTTTATAATTGCCGAATAACACTGGTCGCTGTTCCCCATATTTCGCACTGAGTTTCATCGGTAATTTCAAGAGAAGGATAGTTTGGGTTTTCCGCAACAAGCTTGTGCGCACCATTGTTCTTGATCAAGCGTTTAACCGTCAACTCACCATTAACCACTGCGACAATAATTTTGCCGTTTTGGGGATCAAGGGACCGGTCAACAACCAAGATATCACCGTCATTAATACCGGCGCCAACCATTGATTCTCCTGCCACCCGTACAAAAAAAGTAGCTGGTGGATTGTTGATTAACAATTCATTGAGGTCAAGCATATGGTCGATATAATCATCCGCAGGAGAAGGGAACCCCGCAGAAATACCACACAAGAAAAATGGACGTGCGACTTTAGTTTTTATATCAGCGCCGTATATTTGGGCTATTGATGAATCAGTCTTGAGTTTCATGACAACTTATGATCCTTCATTTTTATACATTCAGGGGAATTATTCCTGGGACTGTTAATCTCGATTCCTGCACGATAGGCAATAATTTTATCATCAGGAAAAGATTGAATAAGGGAAAGAAGTTTATCCTTGCCGGCTTAAGGCATGGATCTGTCGGCTCAATAGAGATCAAGATATTTCCAAAATAGTTTGATTATGCCGACCATAAGAAATTTTTAAAAAAATACACATTATCTTAAAAATACTCGTTTTCTTTGTCACTCAGGTCGTGATCACCGTCCACAGCTTCAGAAATGCTGATAGCGTCAGGCCATGACCTACCAACAATTTTTTCATATATCTGTTTAGCAGTATCATAAAAGCCTTGGTGGTACTCTTCGCTATGGCGATCAGGCATTTGAACTCCATCCACATAGTCAAATTTTTCAAAGAACTGATCAATATCAATAGCAATACGAGCAATCAAGGCCTTGCATTCAGCTTCGTCGTCTTTCAATATCCCTTGTTTCGTAATAAAAGATAACCCAAGGTTAAAATCCTGATTCAAATCATTTGCCGATTCTATCAGATCCTCAAAGCTGTCATATTCATCAGGAACAGTTTTAAGTATCAATTTGAACATAGAATCTAAAGGACTCAACTCAAGAATCTCAGGATGATGAATATAGCTGTATTCTTGGTGAAAAGGAACTTTGTCGAGATCAATATCCAAACTTTTGGCGAACCAGCTTTCGGTATATTGCTTTATCTGCTCTTTTGTCCATTTTCCTTTTGGCTGAAAATAATTCCAGATTATTCCTGATAACTCATTCAGGCATTCTTCAACAGTATGGTAATTGTAATTTACAAAATGTACCCCATCATCAAAGACATCAATCCCGGCATATTCAAGCCCTGGTAATGAGGCTTGAATAACAACTCTATGCTCCTTAGTGTCGCTGACAATTATTGAATATGCGTTCCTCTGCCATGGAGCATTTCCATCTAATTCAACTTTTGGTGATTTTGGGAGAGTCATATCTTTAAAAGCACTTGGGGTATACAATACAGCATGAGTATCCGGCGGGAGGTCAATCACTTTTAAAGTATCGGTATAAAAACCACCTTCTTTTTCATTTGCTATCTGTACCGGAAGTAACTGTCCAGGGCGATCTTGCAAGGCCATATCCATCAAAAGAAGCATTATTTCTAAAGTAGCTTGCCAATCTGTCTCAGTTGGATCACGCCCAGCCATTTCACGAGCATCAGCCCTGTCATAAATTGTTTTTACTGTGTTTTTTAATTCCTGTATACGTTTTCGATCTTTCATAATCAACTATGGCCCACAACATTTCTTGAATTTCTTGCCACTGCCACAAGGGCAGGGTGCGTTTCTGCCGACTTTATTACTTCTGACAGGTGGGGAGTCTCCGAGAATATCTCCATCAATATAAAACCATTGCCCATCTTCCTTGACAAAACGGCTTATTTCGTGGCGCCGCCATATTTTTTTCTGTGAAAGGGATGTGGCTTTAAACTCAACAACACCTTTATTGTCGATTTCACCCCCTGCTTCCGTATTAACAATATGTAGACCGTACCATTCAGGAATAGTTGCAGGATCAATAGTGGCTGGTCTTGTTGATGGATGCCAGGTTTTGAGTAAATATTTTACATCCCGCTGAACGTAAGCTGTGTATCTTGACCGCATCAGATTTTCAGCGGTAATTGCATTTTTATCTCCGGCCAGTAACGGTTCACAGCACGTAGAATAAGGCTTGTTCGAATTACATGGACAAATTCCTTTGTCAGTCATGCACTATCCTCATCAATTTCTTTTTCATGAAGCTCTGATAAAATTTCAGCCTGGAATTTTTCGTCATTTATTAATTTCTGCGCAATAACGCTGCATAAATCGGAAACAAAAATACTTGCCTCACTTTCTGTTTCAGGGGAAGCGACATTGACACTTATTTCCCCTTCCTCGGAAGCTTCAAGAATGAGTGCGGCCTGGTTGGCTTTTAGTTTTAACTCAGCCATTTTTATCTCTATCGTTTTTCATACTGTTTTTCCCCGCCGGAGCAATGATCAACTCATTCTTCTTTATAAGCGGCATTCTTTTCAACTGATATTCCCGCTTAGCAGCATCTGATCTGGATTCCACCTGTTCGGTATACACCAACCTAACCGGCCGCCGGAACCTGGTGTACTTTGCGCCGTCATTCCCGGAATTGTGTTCATCAATTCGTTTATCCAGGTTTTTGGTAATCCCGGTGTAAAGAGTTCCGTCGTTGCAGCGAACGATGTAAATGTACCAGGAATTATTGAATGGCATATTAATCCCAGTGGCGAAGCGGTGTTATAGATTCAACCTGACCATTAAATCTAGGCCGTCTAAAAACGCCGGTTTCGGGTTCTATTTTTTGCCCACTTTTTGGACCCGGCAATATCGATTATAATATTTACTGTGACTGGTTTTAGAACAAAAAGAAACGGGCCAAAAAGCGGTCAAGGAAAATTGGCCAATTTAGACGCCCCACATTAAATCCAATAGGCTCTCTTGATCTTGTCTATTACCTTTAACTCCGCAGTAAACGGCACATTTGGACTTGCCGGGTACGATAACTGGTGGCTGTCATAGAAAGGTGTCTTCTCAAGGTTCAAATTATAAGCCTCAACCATGAGAATTTCCAGGTTAACCACATCCTCGATGTTATAAGCCAGCAGTGTTTCCAAGGCTTTCTTGTTACCGCTTTTTTTGTATTCCTGCCACAATAGAACAGCAAAGCAGCCGTCCACCCCGTCTAAGTCACCACGGTCAAGGCCTAACTGTTTCTCACAGCCTTTGAGTCCTCCGGAATAGCCAAGGCTTTTTAGAATGTACCGTAAATCAATATGGGCCTTGTCAATTTTACACCCGAAAAAGTTTTCGATAAACGGAATATCGAAACATTTCCCATTGTAAGTAACTAAAACGTCGTATTTGTTGATGTCAGAAACAAAATTATCGAGGTTGTCACCATTGACGTAATAAAAGATATTAATTCCGTCGTAAACAGCAATGGTGGTGATATAATCTCCTACGTCACCCAGACCAGTGGTTTCTATATCCAGGTACGCTGTTGATTGTCGGTAATGAGGGAACAATCGCCAGTGTTGGTTGGCTCTGAGTAATTCGGTGAAGTATATCGGGTTATCGGTAAGATTATTTTTTGATTGTTCCAGATGGTTACTGATTATATCAATCTTGCCGGCTGGTAATTTGATAGGGTAGGGCTCTTTGAAGTCATCCCAGGCGTGTATGCCGGCGGACCAGAACCGCTGCTCTGTTTTCTGACCGATGCCCGGGATATGCGAGAAAGTGTTGGTTAGCATGATTGTTTGTTGGATACAAAAAAAATGAGCCCAGCAGTAACCCACTGGACTCATAAAATTGTGGCGGAGAGAGAGGGATTCGAACCCTCGGTGGAGTATAACCCCCACACTCGCTTAGCAGGCGAGCACCTTCAGCCGCTCGGTCATCTCTCCAAGAAGGATGGTTATTTGTAAGTGATTTACGATCCTAATGCTTTTGTTGCCATTTTGGCTTTTCCTATGGCGGAGGGAGTAGGATTCGAACCCACGGAACTTTCGTTCAACGGTTTTCAAGACCGCCGCCTTAAACCACTCGGCCATCCCTCCATTATTTTTAAACATGTGTCCAGATTTTTTAGCCCTCTAATCGTTACTATACGGCTGTAATTACCATTTTCAACGAATCATGTCAATGTTTGGATATTCGATATAAGCCGGAGCGATAAATAGCGCCTTAAAAAAACCGCTGCCACAGGTCTTCATATTTGCACACAGTAGGTAATTGAAACAGTTATGCGCAGCAAATGAAAAATTTATGTAAATGAGAGAGTATTGGAGCAGCATCAGACAATTCCCTTGACAAGGCGAAAGGCAAACCTTATTTTGTAAGTAAATAATAAAAAGCAAGGAGAATCGAAAATGCCAGTATCTGTTTTGACCAGCAAAGGGCAGACTACTATTCCGAAAGATGTAAGGAATTTTTTAGGACTTGAACCTAATGATAAGATTTTTTACATGGTTGAGGGCAAACGAGTTATTTTAAAGCCTCTTAAGGGAAATATTCTTGACCTCAGGGGAAGCGTGGCTACAAAAGACAAACCGATTGATTTCAAAAAACTCAGAGACACAACCAGGAAAAAGGTTGCCCGGAAGATTGTTGAGGAAGCGTAATGAGATTTCTTGATACCAATATATTCATAAGGTACCTGACTGATGATGATCCGGGAAAAGCGGATGCCTGTGAGAAAATTTTCAGGAGGGCTGTCGCAAAAGAAGAAACCTATTTTACAACGGACATGGTTATTGCAGAAATTGTCTGGGTTCTGGAATCATTTTATAAATTACCAAAAAATGAAGTTCAGGATAAGGTGGAAAAAATCCTGAACACCCCTAATTTGATCTGCCCCCACAAAGACCTGATACTAAGCGCCCTGATTTTATACAGCGAAAAAAACATCGACTATATAGATGCCTACAATGCATTGATTCTGAAAGAAAAAGGTATAAAAGAACTCTATTCTTATGACAAGCACTATGATCGAATTGACTGGCTTGGAAGACTGGAACCATAGAAAAATATCCAAGGTTGGCATCACCCAATTATCTATACGGCCTTAAAATAGTCCCGGACATTCTGAATCTTATCTGCTGTACAGATGGTAGTGATTCGATCGCCGGCCTGGATAATCGTATCGCCGTTTGGTATCAATATTGTGCCCGCATGTTCAATTGAAACAATCTTGATATTTAAAGGCAGACCAGTGTCAGCCAGTCGTTTCCCTGTAAGGGGACATGAGGACAGTACGCAAAAATCCAGGAATTTCACACCAGTCACATTGCGAAGAGTCATTTGTTCCTGAAGGAACTGGGCCTGTCGTTTCCGTATGAGCCCCACATTATATGCCTTCACGATGTCACTTCGGCTGATAAGACCAACCAGCTTGTTTTCCCCATGCCTGGAAATAACGGGAAGTCTGGCAAGATCCCTGGGCCCCATTTTTTGAATGGCCGCCCATATTGGTTCATCAGGATAAACGGTTGTCGGAGGTGTCGAGGTTATATCCAATATCTTGAGTTCCTTGGCTGTGACATCTTTTGATGAAAGCACACGTTCAACATCCTGCAGAGTGACAATACCATAAAGATCCTCATTATTGGACATGACTGGAAAACCCTGAAAATGCGTTTCCTGAATCGATCGATAAATATCTGCCAGGGGCCTGCTCTTATGAAGGGTCACCGGCGACTGATTCATGACTTCCTCAACCATGACGCTTTGCATGATGTCAAGGTCATGGCCCTGTTCAAAATGAATACCTTTTTTAGTCAGTTTGATCGTATAGATGGAATCCGGCTGCAGCCGCTGGGCAATACATGATGCCACCATGCATGCGGCCATAAGGGGTAAAATCAGGTGGTAGTCATTGCTCATCTCAAAAACAATAAGCATGGATGTAAGCGGGGCATGTGCGGCAGCCGCAAAAACAGCGGCCATGCCGACCAGTGCATAGGCTCCGATATTTCCGGCAATGCCGGGGAAAAATGCATTGGCGGCATATCCAAAGGCCCCTCCCAGCACAGCCCCGGTAAAAAGCGCCGGGGCAAAGACTCCTCCTGAATTGCCCGAACCCAGAGTAAATGAAGTTGCCAGCGGCTTTAGAAAAATCAGGATAACCAGGAGCCAGAAAGGCGCGTTGCCTTTCAGAACTTCACCAAGAAACGAGAAACCTGAACCAAATACATGAGGAATGTTTTCGATCAACGGTATTCCCAACCGCATATCTTCGGCAGACATTGACATCGGTCCACCCATATGAGGGTAGGCAAAGGCCGTAATACCCAGAAGCAAAGCGCCGACGGCCGGTTTAAATGTCTGAGGAAAATTCCAGTTATCAAAAAGGTCTTCAAATGTATTCAGCATCTTGATGAACATGATGCCGGTCAGTGCGGCAAAGATCCCCAGTATCATATACAGAATAATTTCCCACGGCGAACTCATTATATAATTGGGGACTTCAAAGGCGGGACGCGCCCCTAGAAAGATCCGGCTGATAATGCTGGCCGACACGGAAGCGATGACTACGTTGCCGATAACGGAGATTTGAAATCCGCTTATCAGCACTTCCATGGCAAAAATTACTCCTGCAATCGGGGCATTGAAGGTTGCGGCAATACCGGCCGCAGCGCCACAGGCAACCAGGTTTTTAATCCGATTATCCGACAGGCCGAGCCATTGGCCCATACAAGACCCCAATGCAGAGCCCACCTGAACAATAGGCCCTTCCCGACCGGCTGAACCGCCGGTACCGATACAGATAGCAGATGCGGCGATTTTTGCCGCGGCAACCCTTGCCCGAATCCTGCCTCCTCGCAGAATCAGGGCCTGCATAACCTCGGGAACGCCGTGCCCCTTTGCCTCTATGGCAAATTTTGTGATGATGGGACCGACAACCAGGGCGCCAAGCACCGGGATAATGATAAACCAGAACCGCCCCAGAAAAGGAAAAAGCGTTTCTGCTCCGGAATAGGATACGCGCTGAATAAAGGCAATCAATCGTATGAAAAATACTGCGGCAAGTCCAGTACACCCCCCTACAATTATTGCCATAACCATAAGGGCCATACCCTCACTGGACGCCGATCGATCAAGAAGCCTTTTCAGGGAATATTTTTTCATAGGTCTAAATTATGATGGCGACAGATCGGTTTCAATGATTTTTTTCGCCTTATCCATTGAGATGCCTGAAAGCAAAAGCTTTTTGTCCCGGCTCTGTTTGCCGCTTTTGATGAATACTGCTGATTTGGGGATGTTAAAAAGTTTGGCAATAAAACCGATGACAGCGGCATTGGCCTTTCCATCCACCGGAGGAGCTGTTATCCGGAGTTTGATCCTCTCTCCATGCATTCCGTCAATCCGATTATGAGCGGCCTTGGGTTGAACATGTACGGCAAGTGAGATCTTGTCGTTATTTTCCTTTTTCAAGTATGTCTCGTAAGAGATTGTTTCTACTCCTTGTTGATAACTACTGAAGGTTCACTGTTGTCAAGGGGATCATCCAGGGAAAAAGTCATTTCGCCGTCAAGATTCAGCGCTGTTTCCGGAACGGACTGATCGAAATCCTCTCCCATGCCCCCCATAGCGGGCAAGGTCTGTCCGCTCAGTTTTGGATCTTGAGGTTGTTCGGGAACCTGGTGGGCGGGCGATCCCATATCGTCAAGGTCAATCTTTTCATAAAGATCCGACAGATCATCTTCGGCTTTTTCCGGCTTTGCAGATTCAGTTGCTCTTTCATTATGAATTTCCGGTTCCTCTGCCGCCGGGAGTTCATTCGGTATATCCGGAGGAAGCGCCTCAAGTCTGCTGTACAGGGGTTTTTCGTTTTCTAAATTTTCCAGATTCGCCTTTAGAAAACTGCGCAACTTATCAACGATCCTGGCCTTGTCACCCTTCAGCCTGTCCAGATTCTGCTCAAGGAGCGTGATTTCAGCATTAGCATCTTCCGCGATATGTCGCGCTTCGACACGGGCCTTAGTCAATATTTCATCAGCCTCATTACGGGCCTTGGTTAATTCCGTATCAGCCTTCTCTCGGCTGTTTTTTTTCATTTCATCGGCAATTTTCTGCGCCGTCAGGATGGCATCCTGAAAGGTCCTTTCCCTGGTTTTGTATGAATTAATCTCTGTTGACAGGTTTTTTACCTGTTCATTTAATTGTTGATTGTTTTTGGAAAGGATAAGAAAATCTTCAGCAACCCGTTCCAGAAAGGCATCCACATCCTCAACATCGAAACCACGAAATCGCACATGAAACTGCTGGGCCTGAATATCTTCTGCTGTCAACGGCATGGGGTTTTCTCCTTAGGGACGGGGACGAAATAAATTTCCCATCTAGGCGCTCAGATTTAGGTTAGATTCGGAGTC
>JAIWHJ010000038.1:0-9878 GCA_048629695.1 Promethearchaeota archaeon | reverse complement strand
CTAAAGCCATAATCGGGCGCAGACACACATGGTGAACGTTTACGAGAGATGAATAAGAGCAAGCATAAAACATCCCGGCCCAATTGCTATCATTGCTCGCATTTCTATATTACCTATGAACCTGCGCATCCATACGGCTGCAGGGCCGTCGGCTTTAAGTCGGCCCAATACCCGGCTGCAGTAGTGTATGCTAATTCAGGGATGGAATGTTTCATGTTTTCGGAAAAGAAAAATCATAAAGGGAAGCAGAGGAGATAAGGCGCCGGAGGCATGGTTGCGAATGTGCCTGGTGTCAAGCTTGATTTATTAACATTTTATCCATTTTGATGCCTTAACTATCCACTTTTTCCCACTCAAACCGGGTGATATTTCGGTCGGCTTTGCTGAACTCAATGCCGATCAGGTAGATCTCCTTTCCCTGATATTTTTCATGGTATTTTTTTTCTTTCAGCTGAGCAAGGGCCTGACCTGAACCGGTTAGTTCATTAACCTTGAATTCCAGGAGATAAACACGGTCGGCAAAACGAATACTCAGATCGATTCGACCATGGTTGGTGGTATCCTCCGGACTAACATCCAGGCCAAGAGCGGCAAAATAACAATAAACAATGGAGGCATAATAGCCTTCATAATCCGAGAGAGCGTTTTTGCGATACCAGTCGTGGGGGATTGAAGCGAAAAATGCGTGAAAAATATCGCCAAGTCTGTCCAGGTTGTTTTGCTCCAGGGCGATATAAAGGCTGCTTTGCAGACGCTCTTTTTTTTGCAAATTAAGAGTATAAGCGTTGAGCACAGCTCCGGTTAAGCTCATCTTGACTTCCAGGTTGGGATAGCTGAGGTAGTATTTGTATCTCATCCCCTGACGTATGCGTTTTTGGATAGTGACATAGCCGGTCTGAAAAAGAAGAGTCTCCGGCTGGATACAGTCTATATCAAAACTGCCAAGCAGTTCTTCTCCGGCTTCAAGCTGTTCCATCTCTGGAATCAGAAAATGACGTGTACGGAGTAAATCAATCAAAAAACCGGGTGTACCGCTTTCAAACCAGTAATTGCTGAATTCTCTGCTATCGAGATAAAGCAGCACATCAAAAGGATTATACACTCGTTCGCCAAGAAAATTATAACCATTATACCATCGTTGCAGTTCACTGCGATCCACCCCATGGAGATGTTCCGAAAAAATCGTGTCAAGATCTTCTTCAGTATATCCGCAGATACAAGCAAAACGCTTGTCCATGGTAATATCCTTGAGATTGTTCAGCCCGCTGAACAGGGATACCTTGGAAAATTTACTTACCCCGGTCAAAAAAGCAAATCTGACGTGAGCATCCTGGGATTTGATCACTGAATAGATGTTTTTCAAGCCCTCACGAAGTTCATGGGCGACTGCGGTGTCAGTGATATTGTCCAGGATTGGTTTGTCATATTCATCTACAAGAACAACAACTTTTTGCGAGGTAACTTCAGAGATTCCGCGTATCAATTCATCAAGACGATCAGCGGGATCATTTCTTGTCAATTTAAGACTATATTCCAGGGCCTGATCATCCAGACGCTGATTGGTTTTTTCATCCAGCCGTTCACGTGACTGCACGATACCGCCGGAGTAATCGAGCCTGACAACAGGACTTTTCTTTTTCCAGTCCCAGTTGTTTTCCAGGTAGAGGCCGGTAAATAATTTCCGGTTGCCGGCAAATGCCTCGGCAATGGTATCAATCAGCAGGCTTTTGCCGAATCGGCGCGGCCGGGAGAGAAAATAGTATTTTCCTTCCTCAACAAGACGAGATATCAGCTCTGTTTTGTCAACATAGCAAAAATTTTCTTCACGTATCTGCTGGAAGGTCTGGATGCCTATGGGGAGTTTTTTCATTTTTTACCAAACTATAAAGTTTCAAAAAATAATACTAATTTTCCTGCTCCAATCCAAGCAATATTACAAATGTCCCTGGGAAGTTGTGAAAACGGTCAGATTATTAAGGATGTGGACAAAACAATTTTCCCATTCCTTTGTTACTTGTCGGAGTATGTGTGATTTTATTGGTTTTACAATCAGTTATGATGTCTTGATAAAAAAATTGCAAAATATCTTGCGGTCATAGGCGACTGGCGGTAATATTCACAGATCTATAAAATTGTCACAAAAGAACTCTTGCTTATCATCACATATTATTGCCCGGGCAGTATTGCCCGGGCAGGGAAAATTTATGCAGGATAATCAGACAGGAAATTTTCCGTTTGAAAAAACCCCCAGGCAGCAGCTTCTGGAAGCCCCTCTGGAGTTTCTTCCCATCTCAGCCGCCGGCAGAAAAAAGCTTGCAAACATGGGCTTCGTATCTGTGGGAGAGTCTTTCCGTGCTGCTCTTATAGGCAGGCTGTCCGCACGAAAAAACGGGACAGTTGCGTTTGAGAATTCAGTATTAAAGGCAGGATGTAAACTGCTTGGACATCCTGAAATAAACAGGTCCGATCTGAAAAACTGCAGACCCAGGTATGCCGGTGAAACAGTAAGGGATGCCCTTAACCGATTAAACGGACAGTCTTTTAAACTGACTGACTCTGCTTTAAGTAAATCAATTCGCGATATATTGTTTCCAACAGCAAGGTACGAGGCCCTCAACGAGTTAGGGATTGAGACTGTCGGTGAACTACTTGATTCGAGCATTAAGGATTTCTTGGAGATAAGCGGTGTCGGTCCCAAGAATCTGGGTAATTTTTTAGCGCACACATTTGATTACATCTTCATTATAAACGAACCTGAATTCGGCCTGCCCTCGGTAGTACAGGATATACCGGCTCCTTCAGCCGAATCCGCACTTGATATTCATACAAAACTACTCTTATCCCCATGGTTTTCAGACAGGACATTAAAGGCGGGATTCAAGTTGCTTCAGGGCGATCGGTTGAGGAATGTTCTTTTTTACAGGAATTGCGCCGGAGGACAATTCTATTTAAAAAAATTCCATTATTCAGTCCTGACATTTGATGACGCCCCTCAAATATCCCAGAGATTCAAAATAAGCCATGCTGAATGTGAGCTTTGTGACCGTAATCAGCGGACCCATGAATACTGCCGGCATTCAGCAGCCGTGGCAATACGTTTTCTTGATCATCTTGTACGCGAAGAGTGGAAGAAGATGCCTCTGCCTATGCTGTATCCTGATACTATATGGTATTTGGTCGGGCGTTTCCTGTTTGATCTGCATGGACACGGCCGGCCGGCCGGGATTAACGTAAGGCGTCACAAAGGAATGTGGCATCTGACCGTGGAGGACGAAAACAAAAAACCGTGGTTTTCCTGGGTCTTCACTCCCCAGCTGATGAGGCAGGCAGTGGCGCTTTTCGGGAATAAATTTGAATATCATGAGGGGCTGGAGGTCGATGATGCCGAGCGGGACCATTTAGGGGATTTTTTTGTTCGAATTACGTCCCTGGCAAGGACATCCACGGAAGTGGAACTGAACGAACTGTGCGAACGTAGTATTGCCCAGGAGAGGGACGAATCGATCTGGTCATGGCTTGCCGGGAAATTCTGCATGACAATCCCTGCCGAGAATCTCCATGTAGAGAGATCCGGGGAAGATGGATTATTTTATATTGCTGCTGATGATTCCGTGACCGGCAGTGAAGTATTAAATCTGACCCTGCCGCGGGACAAGACACCTGATTTTCTGGCAAGTCTTGCTGTCCGTGGAATCGGGGAAAAATCGCTTCCTCCCGCAAAGGCCTTCTGCAAGGTATATTTTGACGAGGATGAGTCATCTCTTGTTGTGTCACCGCGTCTTCGTCTCAACGACGGCACGGTTCTCATCAGGGAGGAAATGGAAGCCGAGAGGTATAACAGGTGTTACTATCTGGAAGGGGAGGGCTTTTTGCCGGTTGAGGAACAGAAACGGGATGTAGTGTTTTTTGATAATCCTTGTTCCACAACAAGAGTGGATTCAAATGATGTGCCCGCCTTTCTGGAACAGCACCGCCTGGCTTTACATGCCAAAGGGAATGATATTGACCCGGCGCTTTTCAAGTTTGACATACAGGATGCTCCCGACCGTATTGAGCTTAATTCATTCCAGGCGGATGATAACTGGTGTTATTTGTCCGGCAGATATGGATTGGGTAAGATGACAATTTCTCTTGAACAGCTCATGGCGGCAAGGGACAATGGACTGGAATACCTGCCGGGAAAAAAGAAGTGGCTGAAACTTACTGATTCTCAGCTTGAATGGTTCCACAATTTAGGGGCGGAACGTATATGCTACGATTCAGACGGTCGCAGTAGCGGGATTCGTCTTTCCCGACGGGAGTTGTTAACTCTGTCCACCCTGATTCCGGACCTGCATGTTAAGACTCGATCAAAGAGCGAAAAAACCGCTCTCAGGAAATTGCTGGAAGTGGAAGAGTGGCAGGATTATAATGATCTTCCGTCTGTTCCCGATCATCTGCGCGAGTATCAGCGCAATGGCCTGGCATGGCTTTTCAACCTGTACCGGAATCAACTGGGAGGCATACTTGCCGACGACATGGGCCTTGGGAAAACGCATCAGGCCCTTGGTCTTCTCCAGTCTATTTTGGACAATGACAAAGGGAATGATCCTTTTCTGATCGTGTGCCCGGCAACCGTTGTTTCCCACTGGGTAGAGAAAATCAATCAATTTTATCCTGTTTTCGACTATTACGTCTATCACGGCAGTAACCGTGAAATCGGGATAACAAAGGGCAGCCGTATGCTCTTTATTACTACCTATGGAATCGTCCGGCGTGATGTGGAAGCGCTTTCCGCGATCAAGTTCGATGTCATAATTCTTGACGAAGTGCAACACGTTAAAAATAAAAAAACCGGAGTACATGATGCGGCGGCCCGTCTGAACGGTCGGATTGTGTTAGGTCTGACCGGCACCCCGCTTGAAAACTCAGTCTATGATTTGAAAGCAATATTTGACGTATGTCTGCCCGGTTTTTTGGGAAAGGACGCCTCTTTTAGAAAATATTATGCCGTTCCCATCGAAGAGCATGAGGACAACCTGAAGAGGGACACTCTTGCCAGGCTGATCAGACCTTTTCTCCTTCGTCGGACCCGGATTCAGGTACTGACCGAACTTCCTGATGTAATCGAAGATGTGCGCACCTGTGAATTAAGCGATGATCAGGTTCGTCTATACCGCCAGATGATAGCCAACAGGGGGAGTCAAATTGTTGAACGGCTTGGCGATGAAGAGGGACGGCAAAAATTCCCGTATATGGAAATTCTTGCTGTTATTAATTACTTGAAGCAGATCTGTGACCATCCGGCTCTTCTGGATAATTCCTATTATAAGAAATATTCGAGTGGGAAATGGGATCTTTTTGTTGATTTATTGGATGAGTGCCTTGCCAGTTCCATAAAAGTAGTGGTTTTCAGCCACTATACGCGGATGCTGGATATCATTGAAAAGTACTTAGGCGAAGCAGGCATACCATTCTGTGGTCTGCGGGGCAACATGCCTTTGAAGCAGCGAGAAAAAATGATCAGACGGTTCAATACGGATGATTCGTATAAGGTGTTCAGTGCAAGCCTTCTGGCAGGCGGCATAGGCGTTGATCTTACGGCCGCCCAGGCAGTGATTCATTACGACAGGTGGTGGAATGCGGCCAGGGAAGATCAGGCTACGGCCAGGGTACACAGGATGGGCCAGAAGAATGTGGTCCAGGTTTTTAAATTAGTGACTGTAGGCACTTTGGAGGAAAAGATCCACCGTATTATAGAGAAGAAGCGGAATTTGGCCGAACATTTGGTGCGCGCGGATGATGCCTCAATAACCAAGCGTCTCAGCAGAAAGGAACTCATGGAACTGCTTTATTGGGAAAATATGGAGTGATTGGTTAAGGAACGGGGACGAAATAACTTCCCCAACTATGCATCATAGCTTCAGGCCGCCTTCGGAGTCTGCGCTTACCTGTCCGATCTCAAATCCCAAAAATATCAAAATAGTTCACTATTCCATATATGAAACCAGTGATTATCATTGCAGATAGTAATACGTTTTATCGCGTTAAGCTTTGTGAACAGTTATCGACGTATGGTTATGTAATTCTTGAAGCGTGTTCCAAGAAACAGTTGTTTTTACTCTATGATGCAGATATGCCGGATATCCTTATTTTAGGGCCCTCCTGGGAAAATGTTCAAGAATGGTATGAAGTAACGGAATTTGTCAGGGAGCGTGGTGTAACTGTTCCGGTGATTCTAATTGCAAAGCGCAGCAGCGAAGAACTGATTCTAAATGCTCTAAGGGCCGGTATTAGTGATTTTTTTATAGATTCAATTAAGATCGGTGAACTGGCACTCAGCATCAAAAAAATTTTGACGCGTATTCACCTGAATTTATTAAAACAAAGTAAGGTTGCCGATCCGGAAAATGGTAAAGATGTGTTGCTGGGACAAAGCAGTTCGATGTGTGAAGTGAAAAAATATCTTCTCAGGGTTGCCATGACAAACAGCAATGTTCTTATCACTGGTGAAACCGGTACAGGCAAAGAATTGGCAACCTGGATAATCCATAAAAATAGTCCCCGCGGCAAAAAAATTCTGATTTGTATAAATTGTGCGGCACTACCCGAAAATTTGGTGGAAAGTGAATTATTCGGTCATGAAAGAGGAGCCTTTACAGGCGCTGTGGTTTCAAAGACTGGAAAATTTGAACAGGCAGCCGGAGGTACGGTGCTGTTGGATGAAATCAGCGATATGAGCCTATATGCTCAGGCAAAATTATTACGGGTCATAGAAAATAAACAGGTTTACAGAATCGGCGGGAAATTTCCTGTCTCTATCGACGTAAGGATAATTGCTGCAACCAACAGAGAACTCGAACAATTGGTTCGAAAAGGCGAATTCAGAAAAGACCTTTATTATAGGCTAAACATTGCGAGGGTGAACATGCCGCCATTACGCAAAAGAAAGGATGATATTCCATTACTGGTTTCTCATTTCATCAGGCACTATAACCATCAATTTTCAGTGAAAGTTGATGGTTTTACCGAAAAAGCTTGGGCTTCATTGATGCTTTCAGATTGGCCGGGAAACGTTCGCGAGCTGAAAAACCTTATTGAAGCCACATATATTAATATTAACCACCCATCGAGGGAAATAGACTTTACTGATTTTCCAATTGTCTTCCAAAAGCGATTTGAAGAATTGGCGGGTCTGACGGAATCCGAACGGAATAAAATGGTTTCCACCCTTTTTGCAACAAATTGGAATAAGAGTAAGGCTGCCGAGAGACTTAATTGGTCGCGTATGACTTTTTATCGAAAGATGGCTAAATATAATATTGTGAAGGAACGAAAACCGCGCCACCTATCCATGGTTTTTCAGACAACAAAATTCATAATGTAACTCATTTGGTTAGATGCTCATGTGACAGGTCTGCCAACCCGCCAAATTCATTTCTCTATCTCTTCAGAACCACTTCATTATTATCAAACTCATAGTACCTTCAAGCCAAAAACCGGGCGATTGTTTGTGACAAGTATTCATATCTCGAAGATATGCCGTATTATTAAGATGATAATGAAAAACACCCTGATATTTATAGAACATAAGTTACAACATGTTGTTACACTTAATGTTCAAAATCAATAGTCTAAATCCTATATTGGTTAGCAGATAATATATATCATTAATATTTTCAGATAGTTAATAGTTCGATTCATGTAGTGGCATCATTATTGCTGCTGCTAAATTAATTGTATAGAAAAATCCCATTCTTTCCAAGAGATTGCTTCGTCGCTACGCTCCTCGCAATGACAGGAAAAACGTAATTCAGGAGGTTTTCGTTCAAGCACTATCTATATTCCATCGTTGCATAGTTTGTTGAAAAAACTGTGAACTGTGAACCGACAACCGTGAACGGCTACACAGGTTCTTACTCCACCAAATTTGGAATGCTGCCTTTAGTACCGTATACTCCACCGCCCCCTCGGTTATCGTTATCGCTGACTGTGTCACACAATAGGTTTCCTATTACTGTTTTGTAGGGGGCGCCTATAACATCAGTGAGATAGATAGTAGCGAATCCACTAATTATCATGGTTTGGTTTGGATTGTCGCAGTCAATTTCAGCATCAGGAGGTCCCTCGTCATAAACCAATATCGTTGTTTCCCATAAATGCCTGTTTCTCTCTATTTCATCTTTGTAAGGAGGACCGGGCTCCGGATACCAGAGCCGGATCTTTGCTCCATCAGCATCCAGGATCAAGTTTCCATCAACATCGGTAAGCCACAATTCGACAACAGGTGCGTGAACAGTGACACTACCATCCTCCAACGCCTTCAGCGCTATGATTGTGGCGGGATCCAAATGGCCTGTAACAGGAGTCCCGTCGGCATAAGTGGCCACTGGCAGCAGTATTTCATTGCCATCAGCATCCACCCCATCCGCATAAACATCATGCCCCATATCCTTAAACAGCAGTAAGAGTTCATTAAATGTGCCATCGCTCAGGTCCCCTCCGATAAAATTAACTTCATCTCCGGCACCTAGCTGTGGGCTTTCTGTTCCACCAGTTATGATGCTATCAAGTAATACATCATTTACTGGCGTAAAATCGAAACCAGTCCAGCCTGCACAGGCAACATTGGTAGGGGAAAAGATGATAGGATCCTGGCACTCATCAAGAGAAAGGCTTGACATACCAATAGGGAGAAAAAGCTCTCCTGGTCCGACTGAGCTCTGGCTAGTCAAGGCAGCGGTGGCGTCTGCCGAAACATTAACAGTATCAATCCCAAATATGTTTGCAAACCAGGTGCTTATCGGGCCGTTAGCAACGCCATCCCTATGAGCTGTCACTCTTACCGCGTCCGGCAGAACGTTATTGAGGGCAAAGGGTGGTGTAGTAGATGGATTCCAGACTCCGATTTCGACTTCGTCGATGTCAACATTAAATACGCTGATAAACTTCTTACCCGCCATGTTTTGGGAAGCCACGGCCTCAGCAACGCCTTTTATGACCGTGATGTCGTCGTTGCCGTCGCCGCATTCATACACCTGCTGCTCCTTATAAGTCATGCCTTGGTATATGGCACCCAGTTTTCTTGTAGCAGCCAGGGCTGCGGCATCGGCCACGTTCTGGAGCTCGTTTTTATTGACATACATATAACCCACATCGACCGCCAATGCTCCAAACCCGATGAGCATGGGCAGAACGATGGCAACGATCACGGCGGTAGCACCGGCCTGATTTTTGACTTTCTCAAGAAGTTTGAAAGAAAATTTCATTTGCTCCCCCCCTTATTCCATCCTCATCACTGATGTGGACTGTAAATTTAATGGGCCGATCCCCAAGATAGATAAAAAGAGAAATTGGTATGTGTAGTTCACTGTTACCTCCAACTCGCATGGGTAGAATACGTCAGGTACGGAATCGATTTCGTATTCGAACACTACGCATCGATGATCAGGGTCTAAACCTCCGTCTGACGGATTATCATCAATTGGGTCGATATCAACGTCATCAGCAGTTAATACGTCGTCGCCAAAGGTAACCAGATGATTTGCGGCGTAAGCAACCACGACATCGCTAATCCCGATGTCGGGTGGAATCCCAACGTTGGGTAGCCGCACCGGGCGCGCGACGATTCCGGCGCGTGCGCCTTCCCGGGCTGCATTGGTAATGACTTGCTGGTTGAACATAGCCAAGCTGAATTCAAGCATGCCGAAAATCAGGGTCAGGAGTAATAATAAAACAATCGCAAATTCAACTGCTGCTGCGCCTTTTTGATTAAAGAAAATACTCTCTTTTTGCATTTGAATTAGCCTTTTTTTTGTTCACTTGAACCGAAAACCAATAGAGTTAGAATCGGAAGGCAGATCGCAAGCTCAACTGCGGCAACCCCTCTGTTGTTCTGT
>JAIWHJ010000037.1:0-9954 GCA_048629695.1 Promethearchaeota archaeon | reverse complement strand
AGCGCCCCGCAGGAAGTGCCCTTGGGGTGCGCTGCCAAACATTTACAATTTGGTGGTTCCAGCTATTTTCCGGCATCAAGCCGAATATTTACTCTTAAATGGCGTTCTTCATGTAGGAATTAGGAATTGCGAATTAGTGTATGAACAAACATACTGAAATAATCGAAGACCCGGAAAAGCAGTTTGGTTTTGGCGATCTGCACCCACTGATGACCCTGTCGGATGATGAGCATCTTCCCGCGGTCACTCATCCGGCATTGCACAGGTATCTTCAGGAAGTCAGTCATTATCCTCTTCTCTCCAGGGAGGAAACAAATGAACTCTCTAAAAAATACCATGAAACCGGAGATCAGGAAGCCGCATACCAGTTGGTCACCGCCAACTTACGTCTTGTGATCAAGGTGGCTATGGATTTTCAGAAATATTGGATGCAGAATTTTCTTGATCTCATCCAGGAAGGAAATATCGGCCTGGTTCAGGCGGTTAAAAAATTTGATCCGTACCGGGGTGTGAAGTTCTCATACTATTCCGCCTACTGGATCAGGGCGTACATACTTAAGTTTATTATGGACAACTGGCGCCTGGTCAAGATCGGCACTACGCAGGCCCAGAGAAAACTTTTTTTCAGCCTTAACAAGGAAAAAAAACAACTGGAGGCCCAGGGCTTTTTACCTGAACCCAAATTGCTGGCCGAGCGTTTGAACGTCAAAGAAAGCGAAGTCATTGAAATGAGCCATCGAATGGAAGGCTGGGATGTATCTCTTGAAAGTCCGGTTCGGGAAGATTCCGATGATGAACAAAAAAGCCTTTTACCTCATGACGGGCCGGCTGTCGAGGAGGTTGTTGCGGAACATGAGATCAAGGAACGGATGACCGCCCTTCTGGTTCGCTTGAGAGAGACGCTGAACCCAAAGGAGCTGACTGTTTTGAGTGAGAGGCTGTTAAGTGATGAACCGCTCACTCTTCAGGAGATTGCGGATCAGTTTGGGATTTCACGTGAGAGAGTCAGGCAGATTGAGGCCAACCTCCTGAAAAAAATGAGAAAATATCTCGAACAGGAAGTCCCGGATATCAGAAGCTTCCTGGATGAAATTCGTGACATCTGGCGAACCTGACTTTACCCCGAAGGTTCAGAGGTTCAAAGGTTCCGCGAACCCTGAACCTTGAACCTCTGAACCCTTATAGGCGTTTATTATTATGAAAGTCCCTTTGCTTGACTTAAAGATTCAGCTTGTCCCGTTGCGGGATGAGATAATTGACAGGCTTACGCATGTCATTGATTCCTGTGGCTATATCCTGGGCCCTGAAGTTCAGGAATTAGAAAAGGATGTGGCCGCATATTGCGGGGTCAATCACGCCATTGGATTGTCCAGCGGGACTGACGCCCTGGTTGCGGCCCTTATGGCCTTGGGAATCGGTCCCGGAGACCTGGTACTGACCACACCATATACCTTTTTCGCCACAATGGGCGGTATTTTGAGGCTCGGCGCCAGGCCGCTTTTTGTTGACATTGATCCGGTTACATATAACATTGACCCTGACCATACGGCCTCACTCCTTGAAAAAAATGATGCGATCAGGGACAAGGTCAAGGCGATACTGCCGGTCCATCTTTATGGACAATGTGCGGATATGGTAAGGATACTCGAATTGGCGGAGCGTTATGATCTTCCGGTAATTGAGGATGCGGCCCAGGCTATTGGCGCTTCATATCCAATTGTGAAAAATAACAAACGCACCTGGATCAAGGCAGGAGCCATGGGAACGGCCGGTTGTTTTTCTTTTTTCCCGAGCAAGAATCTCGGCTGTATGGGTGACGGCGGCATGGTTGTCTGTAACGATGACCGGTTGGCCGAGAGTCTCAAGATCATTCGAGTGCATGGCGGTTACCCCAAGTATCACCATGCCGTTGTCGGGGGCAATTTCCGGCTTGATGCCATTCAGGCGGCGGTGCTTAATGTGAAGTTCTCCCGCCTGCCGGAATGGCACAGGGCGCGCAGGCGAAACGCGGCATTGTATGACAGGTTGTTTGAGGAATCAGGCATGGTCAATGGGGGCAAAATCCGGATACCTTTAGCAAAATATGCCGTGGAATCAGAAAAAGAAGCTTTTGAAATTGATTATCACATTTATAATCAATATATTATTCGTGTTTCAGATCGAGATAAAATGAAAAAATTTTTACAGGATGAGGGCATAGGTACGGAGATATATTATCCGATTCCCCTTCACAGGCAGAAGTGTCTAGCCGGTATGGGTTATTCCGAACTCAGTTTCCCGGAATCAGAGAAAGCTTCTCAGGAAACCCTTGCTCTACCGATTTATCCGGAATTAACCGATGAAATGCAGCGTTACGTGGTAGAGCGGATCGCAGCCTTTTTTAGTTGATGATGGAAGGTTCAGAGGTTCAAAGGTTTCGTGAACCCTGAAATGATTTTATCCTATGACAACAGTACCGGGAGTACATATCGGCCGACTTCTCCATTTCATGGCCATGCTTTTCTGCTTATCGCTGCCTGTCTGTTGCTTTTCCCTCCTTTTTACTCATAATAGTATCGCCTCTTCATTGTCTGGTTCGTCTGGGAAAATCTTGCTGGTGCCTGATCGGGACATAAAGCTTAAAAATCAATCCATACCCGTTTGGAAGACAATCTGGGATCAGGCCAGGCAGTTAACCAGGTCAGGAGATTACCAGGGAGCAATTGAAAAGTATATTTCTCTGCTCAAGCAAAAACCGAACCTGGGAGAGGCGAGATGGGAGCTGGCACGGATACGGATGGAACTAAAGGAGTGGGACAGGGCGTCCGAGATCCTTGAACTCCTTCTAGAGGCTGCGCCTGAGAGGACGGATTATCTTGTCGGTCTTGGTCGCGTCATGCAGAAAAAGGGGCGGCTTCATCGTGCGGCTGATCTTTTTTTAAGGGCATACGAAAAGGAACCAGACAACATTTCAGCCTTAAATGGGTTTGTACGGTGCAGGCTTAAGCAGGAAAAACATGAGGATATCCTGCCGTATATCGAGGAACTCAACAAAAAAAATCCAGATGATATTACAATACAAAAGGATCTTGCGCTCTTATATTTCGATCAAGCCCGGTATGAAGAGGCCATGCCTCTTCTTGTCAAATTGGCCGAATCAGAGGATATTGACCTTAAGACACTGATTACCGCGGCCCTGGTCCATGACAAGCTGGGCATCAAGGGGTCTGCTGCGGTTTACTGGCAGCGCGTGGTGACAAGAGCGCCGGAAAATATGGAGGCCCATACACGTCTGGCCTTTTTTTATGAAAGTGACGGTCGCTCTATAAAGGCCCTGGATCATGTATTGATCCTCTTGAAAAAGCATCCTGATGATCCGTCACTCCTCAAACGGGCAGGAAAATTCCTTGTTGATTCGGGCCGTTTTGACAAGGCGCTGCCGTATGTCCAGAGATATATTAAACAGCGCCCGAAAGACAAGCAGGCTATCCGCTCGTTGGTTGAAATTCACGCAGCTTTGGGAAATGAGTCGGACACGCTTGCCGCCCTGGAAACCTATTTCAGGGTTGAATCCAATCCTGATTCTGAAAACCTTAAAAAAGCCGCCCGGCTGTATGATGCGGCAGGCCGTTTCAGAGATGCGATCCCGCTTTATAAAAAACTCCTGCATAAAACTCCGAATGATCCGGAGATTCTTGCCGTGCTGGCAGATGATCTTATTGCCATAGGTGAGGCCGATGGAGCGCTTTCCATGTGGAAGCGCCTGGTAAAAGTGGAACCAGACCGAGTGGATGTTTACCGCTCAATGGCCGACCTGCTTGAGCGGCTTGACAGAAAGCAGGAACTTGTTGAGATGCTTGAAACGGTTCACGAACTGAGACCGGATGACGATGCGACCATATTGAGACTCGCAATGGAGTATCTTAATCAAGGGGATCTTGATAAGAGCCGGGCATTTTTTGACCGTATAACCGGTTCCGGTCAAAAAATGCCCGGATTTTTTGCAGGGCGCGGCGGCCTCCATGAGAGACTGGGCATGCATGAACACGCGCTTAATGATTATGAAAAAGCGCTTCGGCTTAACCCTTCAGATACGGATGCCGGGCTTAAGTGTATACAACAGGCAGGTGTTCTGGGACTAATTGATACGGTACGAAAGCATCTTTTGAAACTGGAAAACAATCCCGGATTTGAGGGAACTTATGAATTCAGGATGGTAAAGGCGGCTGCCCTGAAGGAATGCGGTGAATACACGACTTCTCTTCAGGAATACCGGTCTGCTATGGATTCTGTTGTCCCTGTCCCGGATTGCCGCAGGGCTCACGTTCTGTTCGCCATTAGCGATCTCTTTAATCATGCAGGACTTGCCGGTGAGGCGGAACAGGCCCTTCGCATGGCGCTGAATTCGGACTGTGATAAACGTGCCGCGCTTACTCGCTTGTTTGATCTTGCGCTGGATTCAGGCAGACTTCAAGACGGCAAAGTCTGGTTGAACAGTCTCAAGTCATTTGAAACCCGTATAGAGACCGGCCTGATGTCTGCCCGGCTCCAGGCGGCAAAGGGTGACTGCCGGGATGCAACAAAGACTTGCCTGCAAATACATGCAAAAATCTCCATACAGGATTTCTTGACCCGAGATGTGAATGATTCCACAAACAGGAGAAGATACAAGGAAATTGAATTAGCTCTGGGCCGGATCATGGTGGAGGCGGACAGGCTTGAAGTTGCGGAAAATTATCTCCTGCCGATGTTGAATGACGGGAAAGATAATCTCGAATTGATGGCGCTTCTTCAAAAAATTTACAAACTCTCCGGAGAGACTGAAAAAGAGGATAAAATAAGTTCCCGGGCGCTTTCTGTTGCAAATAGTGATCTCGGCCTGCTGCTGCGACTTGTTCAGCTTTACCGGGAAAACAATCTGCCGCAGGAGATGCTTAAGCTTGCCGAGACTGCCTCCGGGAAGGCCCCTCATTCGATCAAGGCAAGCCTGTTACTGGCACAGGCCATGATACTGAATGATGCCGGCGGAAAAGGTCTTTCTCTTCTGGAACGGATTGCATCTGATTATCCTGAAAATAGTTGCGCTGCGGTAATGATACCCGGACTTCTGTTTAAAGCCGGCAGATTACGGGACGGGCTTGACAGGTGTGAAGCCATACTGGCCGAGGAAAACTTTAAACGCCCGGACATTATGCTTCAAAAGGCCCGCATCCTGTGGGCAATGCACGAGCAGACCGAATCGATGGACACCTATAAAAGATATCTTGAACCCTCTGTTGATCAGGCGCTTCAAGATAAATGTCAGGCCCTTGATCTGCCTGCAGGGCCATTTATTAAAAAAAGAACGGTTTGGGAAATCCTGGCTTTTTTACCGGGAAAGGAGACCGGTCTTGCGGACCATCTCCTTTCCGCTTCACATGCCGCGGACGATAATACGCCTGAACAACGCACCTTAAATAGCATTGCCGCGCCTTTTTATTCCAGGTACATGTGGCAGAAAAAGTTTAAGGGGGAACTGGATGCCAGGCAGTCTGTGCAGCAGAGGGAATATTTTCAGGCAGTGAATCAGTATGAGGCCCTTTTAAAGGATTCTCCGGGGGAGGAATCCCTGATGTTTGATCTTGCCGGGATTTACAGCCGCCTTGGCAGACTGGAAAATGAGGCCGCTCTTTACGAACGTTTATCTGAACTGAACCGAGATTTTCCAGGGCTTTACGATGCTGTTGAGCGAAATAGCATCAAGAGGCGGCCAAGGGTTTCCGTGGAATTCGGTTACAGCCTGGAAAAGGGTTGGGATGATTATAAAAATATGGAAAGGGAATCCGGAGATGTCTCTGTATGGTTTTCTCCGCGCACCCAGCATCAGGTGGACATATCCGCCTCCCGCAGGAACTACGGGTCATCGGAAAATGATGAACGGGTCAGGTCCAGGAGGACCTACCTTTCATACACGGCTGATTTTTTAAACGGATTGTCTATTCTCATGGGCGCCGGTCTTGAAACTCTTGACCACGGCCATACGAACACTGCCCTTATAAATTGTGCCCTTTCCGGAAAATTCGGCGATAAGGTGAAGAGCCGCATCGCATTTGGACGGGACATAACCGACGATACAACAGCAAGTTTGACCCGAAATATCGTAGCCAGTGATGTGACGGCCGCGATTTCCGTGGACGTGCTGCCCCGCCTGCTTATGGGAGGAGATTTCGGCGTCACTGATTATAATGACGGAAATTCAACAACCGGTTATGAGTTGTGGACATCGTATATTGTCTTGTCCGAGCCGAATTTTTTAAAATTCACTTACTCGTACAATTTTAAGGATTCACAGGACGGTCCTAACCCGGGAGACCCGCTTGATGATGGGTTTGCCGAGGATGATTATCCTTATTGGTCTCCAAAAAATTTCTGGATTAATCGATTCAGCCTGTTTTTCAAGCATCAATTCTCAGATGACACTCTTGATCGCGGAGTTCCAAGG
Source organism: Promethearchaeota archaeon (assembly GCA_048629695.1). Classification (GTDB taxonomy): domain Bacteria; phylum Desulfobacterota; class Desulfobulbia; order Desulfobulbales; family DAOVYS01; genus DAOVYS01. The sequence continues at coordinate 3,494 of JAIWHJ010000037.1, read as the reverse complement.
TACTTTACAGCGGGATACTCTTTTGGTTATGATTCCGGCGGCTATCCGGTTCAAACAGTGGAGGGAGGTTTTTTTATAGAGTTAAATTCAAGTTTTATTGTTGATGCCAATGGACGGATTACGTCGGCTGAATCATATCGCAGCAGAGATTTTATCTTGTCGGCATCTTATCGGTGGTGAGGTTGTTTCGCTGAGTAGTTCAATATTTTTTAATAAAGGATTTTTAAGCTACCGGTAATGCTGGTAGCTTTTGGTTTTTATTGGAGGAAAATTGTTATGGTAGAAAGGGTGCCAATGTCAAAGGCCGGTCATGTCACGATGCGGGAAGAACTGATCAGGCTGGAGAAATATGACAGGATTGACGTCATCAGGGCCATCGAGGTTGCCCTGGAGCATGGAGATCTGTCTGAAAATGCGGAATACCACGCGGCTAAGGAGCGTCAGGGCCACATTGAGGGCAGGATTATGGAATTAAAAGACAAGCTCGGGCGCGCCGAAATTATTGATTGTTCCGATATGAGTTGCGAAAAGGCGGTTTTCGGTTCCCTGATTACCTTGGTTGACCTTGACACTGATGAAGAGGAAGGCTATCAGTTATTGGGTCCTGACGAGTCGGATGTGAAAAAGGGAAGCATTTCCGTCACATCTCCAATCGGCAGAGCCATAATCGGGAAGAGCGAGGGAGACGAGGTTGTGGTAAAGACCCCCGGCGGAGTGCGCCGGTTTGAACTCATGGAAATTTCATGTAAAAAGGATAATTGACGGCATTAACCAGGTCATAGGTTCCGGGTTCATGGTTCAAAGGTTTAAGGTCTATTTGAGAGGGAAAATTTTATGAAGATACTGGTATTAGGTTCAGGTGGTCGTGAACATGCTCTGGTCTGGAAACTACGGCAGAGTCCAAAGGTAGATGACATTTATTGTGCCCCTGGCAATGCAGGTATCGGGGAGATGGCAACCTGCATCAATATTGGAGCTGATGACATCGAACATTTGCTTGAGTTCGCGGAACAGGAAGGGATTGACTTGACCGTAGTAGGACCTGAAGGGCCGCTTACCATGGGTATTGTTGACCGTTTTGAGGAACATGGCCTGCGTATTTTCGGGCCTTCCGGGAAAGGAGCCGCCCTGGAAGGCAGCAAAGTGTTCACAAAGGAACTGATGGCAAAGTACAATATTCCCACAGGCGGATACAAGGTCTTTACCGACAGAGATGAGGCAGTCAAGCACATAAAGGATATCGGCGCGCCGGTTGTTGTAAAGGCCGACGGACTTGCAGCCGGAAAAGGGGTCATTGTAGCCCGGTCCGAGGAAGAGGCTATTGATGCTATTGATCTGATAATGGTTGACAGGGCATTCGGCGAGGCGGGAAATACCGTGCTGGTTGAGGAATTTCTGACCGGGGAAGAGGCATCGTTTATTGCCTTTACGGATGGCAAAACAGTACTGCCCCTTCCGACCTCACAGGATCACAAGGCGGTCTATGATGGAGACAAGGGCGCCAACACCGGCGGCATGGGCGCCTACTCTCCTGCTCCTGTGGTGACGGACGAACTGCATAAGCAGGTAATGGAACAAATTATGCAGTCAACAGTCAATGCCATGGCATCCGAGGGCCGGCCATACAAGGGAATGCTTTACGCCGGTCTTATGATAGAGAATGGCGCTGCAAAGGTACTGGAATTTAATTGCCGTTTCGGCGATCCGGAGGCACAGCCGCTTCTCATGCGTATGCAGAGTGATCTTGTGGATGTCATGGAGGCTGTTGTGGATGAGCGGCTTGGGGAAATCACACTGGACATTGATCCAAGGCCTACGGTCTGCGTTGTGATGGCATCGGGCGGTTATCCAGGAGTATATGACAGAGGAAAGGTCATTAAGGGACTTAAACAGGCTGACGGGAAACCGCATGTTAAGGTCTTTCATGCCGGAACTCAGTTAAAGGGTCGGGAACTTGTTACGTCCGGCGGCCGTGTCTTAGGTGTGACCGCCCTGGGAGACACTCTTGACAAGGCAATCCGTACAGCATATGGGGCGGTCGATCTGATAAGCTGGGATGATTGTTATTTCCGAAAAGATATCGGCCAAAAGGCGCTTAACAGGAAAAAGGGAAACGCGCTGGTAGGAATTGTGATGGGCAGTAAATCCGACATGCCGGTAATGAGGGCGTCTATCGACTATCTTGAATCCATGGGGATTGCCCACGAAGTCAAGGTGTTATCGGCTCACAGAACCCCTGGTAAAACAGCCGAATATGCAATGACTGCCAGAGGCCGCGGACTTAAAGTCATTATTGCAGGCGCCGGGATGGCGGCTCACCTTGCGGGCGCTCTGGCAGCCGGAACGATTCTGCCGGTCATAGGTGTTCCGATTGACGCCTCACCCTTGAATGGACTTGATGCCCTGCTGTCCACTGTCCAGATGCCGCCCGGAGTTCCGGTTGCCACCATGGGTATCGGCAAACCGGGCGCTAAAAATGCGGCAATCCTTGCAGCCCAGATAATTGGTCTGGAAAACGAGGAAATTGCGCGCAACCTGGCTGAATCAAAAGGGAAATAAGCGGCAGGTTCTTCATGAATGAGGCATTAGCTCGTGAAGTGGAGAAGGGGGCGGCCATAATCAGGCAGGGCGGACTGGTCGCCTTTCCTACTGAAACTCATTACGGCCTGGCCGTGAATCCCTACGATCACATGGCGCTTTCCCGGCTTTTTAAGGTCAAGAATCGGGATTTTGACAAACCGATTTTGACTCTTATTCAGGATGAAAGCCGGATATCTCTTCTGGCAAGTCGAGTTCCGTGCTGTTATCGTCCACTCATGCGCACCTTCTGGCCCGGTCCCCTTACCCTGATTTTTGACGAAATTTCAACACTTGATCCCCTGCTCACGGGAAATACTCATACTGTGGGAATAAGGATTTCCTCCAATCCTGTTGCCAACGCGCTATTAACCGCTGTCGGTAAACCAATTACCGCAACAAGCGCCAATGTCTCAGGCAGGCCCGCCACGGTGAATCCCCGCGAGGTGGAAGCGCAGCTTGGCAAAGATGTTGATCTGATTATCGACGGCGGTAAGACAGCCGGCGGCAGGAGTTCGACAATCGTGACCAATTGTGCCGGTCAACTGAAACTCATCAGGGAAGGCGTCATTTCCTTTCGCGATATTATCAAGGTACATAATCAAGCCTTGTCCTGTGTCGGCATGGCATGGAAGGTAGAAGGTTGAAGGTAGAAGGGGTGACGAATTTTTCCCTTCAGCCTTCAGCGCAGCTGGTTAGTATTAGGGATGTGGAAATAAATAACTTACCCTTCTCCCATCCCATCTTCAGGCCATCTTCGATCAAGTAACCACTTTTAAAATCCTCAACGTAGCCTGGCTATGCCTGCGGTTTTAAAAGTGGTTACTTGATCGAACCTAACCTGAATCTGAGCGCTATATGGGTAAGTTATTTATTTCCACATCCCTTAGTTTTAAAAATTATTTTTCTTAAAGATA
>JAIWHJ010000036.1:0-9973 GCA_048629695.1 Promethearchaeota archaeon | reverse complement strand
GTGCCTTAAAACATGGGGCACCGCAGGCGTCACATATGAGCGCGGAGTTTTTCTGCCACAAAAAATAAGAAAATTACCACTAAGGCACTAATATCTGTTCATATATCAACATTCCCTTCAAGATACTCTGTGCATAGCAGCTTGCGAAAATTTTTTGCCAGAGGTTTGACAAAAATAAGCTTGGGAGTGGTTGAGTACGCTTTTCCTATCCGGACTAACCCCGCACCGGTTGTTTGCCCCAGGTATTCCCAGTTGGACGCCTTATAACAGGTGCCGCTGTACCTCAAAGGATCGACAAAAGTCTCCATCAATAGAGGGCTGTAACCCCATTTCGCTTGCCAGTCTCTGACGATTCGCCGTGCGATTTGACCAAGTATATGGCTTGCCAGGCATGGGATTTTAACCCAGGGCATGATTGTAAATCTGGAATTGTTGGTCACCCAGGCCAGGTTCCTGAGGCGCTGGTTGGTGGTCCATCCTATCCATTTTTCCCGGATCCTCATAGATTTTGACGCACCTGCAAATAGAATACATGCTATTATTTCACCATCGGCTGATTTGGCAAAATATTGCATAAAACAACCAAATGGTTTCTTATAACCAAGGTAATGGTACTCTGATATATAGTCTTTGAACAGTTCGATGTCTGATTTGTCGCTAACCGGCGTAACCTTTACCGGTGCAATATCCCGCAGTTCGCAGTTGAGTTCGGGTCTATCTTTTTTTTCGGCGCTTGTGATTTTTTTAACTTTTTTGACGGCACGGCGGGTATTTTTACGTTTTACCGGAAGTTTGATAACCCCTGATGCTTCAAGTTTTTCTAACAATTTAAAACAGGCATCTTTTTTATAGTTGCCTGTGGCGGCGAACCAATTTAAATGCTCGCAGATTGTCTCGGTAAGCGTGGTAATACTTAATTTGGGAAATGTCTCGATTGTATCTATAATCTCCTTGATTTCTTCAGTTGTGATTAAACGGCCGCATTGTTCAAAAGGGCCGGGAAATTTTTTAAACATAAATGACTCTCCTTGCTGATCAGGGCAAACGCATGAAATTTACGGTTTGGTTTATGGCAGTGAATCTGCGGAATTTTCCCACTAATCCGCGATGAGTCCGTTTTCTTTGATCACGAAATTTATTCGGCGTCTTTGGATTTCAACACTTTCCACCCTTATGCTGACAATGTCTCCAATCCTGTATATTTTACCGGTTCGCCTGCCTATGAGGCGATGGTTCTTTTCGTCAAGCTGAAAGTAATCTTCCTTTAGATTCGCCACTGCCACGGCACCGTTTACAAAGAGGTCCACAAGATCTATAAACAGGCCAAAGGAGGTTACGCCTGCGATGATTCCATCATAGCATTCTCCCACCTTGTCGGCCATGTACCGGACCTTTATCCTGTCGACCATCTCACGCTCCGCGTCAACCGCAATCCGTTCCCGCTTGGAGAGAAAAAGACCCGCCTCTGTAAGGGAAGGCTCTCCTTTTCTTTCCGGTTTTTTTGGGTCCGGCGAGTTGATCAGGCTGAAAAGTGCCCGGTGTACCATCAGGTCCGGGTAGCGCCTGATGGGTGACGTGAAATGGGTGTAATCTTCGGCAGCCAGACCAAAATGGCCCACATTATCCGGGGAGTAGCATGCCTGTTTCATGGCCCTTAAGAGCAGGTTGTTCACAATGAATTCCCGGGAAGTACCGGCAGCCTGGGCGATAATTTTTCCAAACCAGCGGGGCGTCCCAATGCCTGACGGCAGATCTATGCCCAGTGTGGAGGCAAAGTCGGAGAATCCCGTTACCTTGACCGGGTCCGGCCTGTCATGAATCCGGTAAAGCATGTCACGGTTTTTTTCAGTAAACGTTGCTGCAACCGCCTCATTTGCGGCAAGCATGAATTCCTCGATTATTTTATGGGCGCGGTTTCGTTCTGTTTTAATGATCCCAAGAAGCTCATCATCAGGACCGATCGAAACATAAGCCTCGGGAAGTTCAAAACCTATACTGCCCCGGTCCATCCGTTGTTGCCCAAGCTTGGCCGCAAGTTCCGCCATTAATCCAAGCTGTTTTAATATGTCCTTATAGTTCTTTTTTGTTTTTGAGTCATCATCTTCTATGATTTTTTTTACAATCGTATAGGTCAGCCTGTGCCTGCTTCGAATGATGCTTTTTGTACACTTTTTTTTCTTTCTTTTTCCGTTTTTATCAAAATCCATAATCACGGAAAATGCGAGCCTGTCCTGATCGGGAACCAGGCTGCACAGGTCGTTTGAAAGCCGCTCCGGCAGCATGGGAAGGACTCTTGTCGGGAAATATACGCTCGTACCACGTTCGTAAGCTTCAAGATCCAGCGGCGAGCCGGCCTTTACATAATGACTCACGTCTGCAATAGAAACGAAAAGACGAAACCCGGTGCGGGTTTTTTCTACTGACACGGCATCGTCAAAATCACGCGCGGTTTCGCCGTCAATCGTAACATGAGGAATATCCCTGAAATCAGCCCTGTATGGCTCTTCCTCAATCCGTCCATCCATCTGTTCCACCTGCTTTAAGACCTGTGGACCAAATTTGTGCGGCAGCTTGAATTTCCGGATCACGATTTCGTTCTGGACCGACAAGCTGTCCGGATCTCCTAAGACCTCGATTATCCGCCCTTTCGGATTGAGTGAAACGCCTGTGCTCTCCGGGGTCTTGTCCGTGATTTCCGCCACCACGGCCTGGCCGTTTCTGGCCCCGCATGACTGTTCCCTGGGGATAATGATGTTAAAGGTGAAACGATCATCTTCAGGAACGACCATCCCGGTCACCCTGCCTGCCACATAAGCGCCGACCAGGGTGGAGACGGCCCTGCTGATGACCCGGATTACCCTTGCCTCTATCCTGCCTCGCCGTTTTCCCGTGATCTGCAAAAGGACGTGATCTTTATGCCTGGCTGTTGACATGCCACTGGCCGGAATGAAGAGGTCCTGTTCTATCTTCAGTCTCTTTGGAGGATTTGTAACGGTTGCGAACCCAAACCCTCTGGGGTGGGCGGAAATAACCCCTTCAAGGATATCCTGGGCTGTCCCGAGCTTATAAAAAAGGGTCTTGTCCTGTTTCTTGGGCGTTTCCGCCGGGTATTCCGAATGCCGGCTATCGGAAATCGCATCCACAAGGCTGAGCAGCCCACGGTTGCACATCTCTTTTAAAAGGGTCCTCAGCTCTTTACGAAAACCGCGCGCAAGATCAATGCCTGTTAGAATTTCCTTGAATGATGCCTGACCGTCATTCATACTTATGAAGCTTATAATCTCTTCTTCGGAAAGCCGTCCTCCCGGTTTCCGGGGAGAGAAATAATTACCCGGGCTGCGGAATTTTTTCCCCTGTTTTTTCCGGGACGTGCCAACCTGGTTCTGTTTTTTCCCAGAGTATCGTCTGCGGGACATATGTATCTCCTGATTCAGACAGCTTGCGCCGTCAAAAAATATTGATTATTGTAACATGAAAAATTCCCAGCCGAACATGTGGAAAGGTTTGTTTCAAAAAAATGCGGTTTTTCTTAAAACAAAACCATTATTCTCATAAAAAGGGTATTGTATGGTTAAATCAAGAAAAATACTTTTTTCAAAGAAAAAAAATAGGAATTCCATCCAAAGGCGTAGAATGCCTTTGTGATTTTCTTTGCTTGAATCTCAAAATGTAAATATTCGGCTTGATGCCGGAAAACAGCTAAGGGACGTGGAACTACATTCGTAATCGTGCAAACTAAAATATTTAACATGGATTCCTTCCGCCGCTGTATGGAGGAGCATCTGGAAGGCCAGGACGGGGAAGCCGATCTTTTCTGGGAGGCCCTTTCCTTTGCCGATAAGGCTCATTCGGGCCAGTATCGCGTGTCCGGGGAACCATATATCAGCCATCCCTGCCTCGTTGCCAGGATACTTGTGGAAGAGTTGTATGTAAAGGATTTAGAGACCCTGGCCGCTGCTCTGCTTCATGACACAGTGGAAGACGTTCCCGAGGTGTCATGTGAGGATATTGGCGCAAGATTCGGCAAGAACATTGAAGCGATTGTGGAAGGATGTACCAAGATTAGTCATTTTGTCGGAAACCGTCAGACTTTCTATAACCTGGTGCACCGAAAAATTTTTTCAGGTTCCGCCTCCCACATTGCAGTCATACTTATCAAACTTGCGGATCGACTTCACAATCTGAGGACCATGAATTCACTTCCCAGGAGCAAGCGGCAAAAAATCGCGGGTGAAACCCTGGACGTTTATGCCCCCATGGCCACGGTGCTTGGATTGTTTGCCCTGAAACGGGAGTTGTATGATCTTGCCCTGACTTACAAGTTCCCCAAGCAGAGCAAAAACATCAAGGCAATAATCAGCCGGCACGGTATGGATGAAAAGGCGCTGGCAATCAAAAAGTCATTGCAGGAGGAATTGGAGAATGCCTGGATTACGTATGAGATTTCCATACGTCCACGTGGGCTTTCCGCCTATTATAACTCTGTTGACAAAGTATTGACCAGGGAAATAGAAAATCCCGTTCAGATTATAATAGCTGTTGACGATATCCAGTCATGCTATCGGGCTCTCGGTGTCCTGAACCAGAATTTTCCGCCAATGCCCAGGAGTATTCGTGATTTCATAGCCAACCCGAAACCGACCGGTTATCAGAGCCTTCACGCCAGGGCAAATATCAAGGGGTCGAATTATCTCTTTAAAATCAGGACTCGTGCAATGCTCAGATCCGCGCGGGCAGGAGTAATAAGAAAGTGGCTTTCTCACGGCAAGGCGCCGACCGATTTTGAAAAAGAGATACGAGAGATGTTTGACATCATGGGAGGCGAAAACGGGATATCCTGCCGGGATATGATCGCAGCCAGCGGTAAAAAGGAGATCTACACCTTTACGCCCATAGGGAACAGAATCTGTCTCCCCAATCAGAGCATAGTGCTTGATTTTGCATTCAAGGTCCATACCGAGATCGGCCACAGGTGTGATTATGCCATAGTATCCGGGAAAAAAGTCAAACCGGATTACATGCTCAGTGACGGGGACCGCGTGAAGATAATCTTGAGCGACACGCCCATTTATTTTGAACCGGCCATACAGAAGCTCTGCCAGTCGCCCAGGGCGCGAGCCGAGCTGTCGCGGATGTTTCGGCAAAGGCTGGAGACCTTTGAAAAAAACGTGGGCAGGTCATTGATCATGCAGGAATTAAAGCGGAACGGTGTGCCGGTCGAGGTCATGGAAAAGCCGGAAATGGCCTATATATTGGAGTATTTCGGCCATGTAAATACGGAGGATCTGTTTCTGCATGTGGGTGACGGCAGGCTCGGTCTCAGGGAACTTGTCTATGAGATCAAGAACGGCCTCTATTCAGGAACCGCGGCCCTTCATCCGCCGACCGGAACATTGAATCGAATTGAGCTTACCAGTCTGGACCCGGTCTGCATAAAATTTTCCAGGTGCTGTAATCCTGTGCCGACTGAGAAGGGGTTGTTCGGCGTACCGACGGAACGCAGCCTGTCTGTACATAAGGGGGAGTGCAAGGAATTCCGGTCTTTGAAATTTCAGAGGGAAGATGTGGTTGAATTGCGATGGCAGTTGAAAAAAACCGTGGTTCGGCAACCCCAGACGATCCTTTTTCTGGACGTATCAAAGAGCAGGCTAATGATGACGCTTGGCGTGGGCCCTGACGAGATGAGGATTACGGAAATCACCTCTTTTTGCAAGTCCCTTGATGGAATGCCTGACTGGGAAGTCAGATTCCGGGTGGAAAATTTGCGGGCTTTGAAAAACGTGCTTGTTTTTTTTGAAAAGACCGGCCTGACATATGAATTCGTCCTGGATATGTAGAATTCACCCTTTCCTTTTTATCCGGTTCCGCCGGGTTGGATGCAGTCCCGGCTTGAAACAGATGTTGCAGCCACGGCAAAGTCCTCGTGGAATCCGACTGCTGCACTGAATACTTTTTTCTTTTTACAGTGGACGTTCTGTCCGCTGTAAATAAAATCAAGAACCAGACCTCTTTTTAGTATCCCGGATGCCTTAATAAGGTTTAATTCCAGAAACCCCGGCAGGGGAGTCAGGAAAAATGTTTTTTTGAATGCCTCCTTGGCCGACCAGAGGAGTGTCAGCCGCGCAGCAGCGTCCATTTCTGCAATGTGCCCGCACCGGCACCGGGTGAGAATTGCATTCTCTTCAGGACGCATAAATTTTTCCTTAACCCTTGTTACAGTGGACGAAACTTTCTGAATATCGATCCCGCACGGCGTTGCCGCTGCCATGGCCACGGCCAGCCCATTGCTGTGAGAGATCGAGATATAAGGCGCTGGATTTTTCCTGGTTTTGCCTGATGATTCAATAAATGGTCTGTTGTGTTGGTCCGGGACCACACACCATTCCTGCCAGTTCATCAAATTATGAGGCCGGTCAGGTGTGAGCAGCCTCATAACCGCATGTTTGGCTGCTATCCTGCCTCCCAGCCACTCAATTTTCCGTTTTTCGTATTTAAATTTAAGAAAACGCGTTTGTTCAAATGGTGTAAGATAAATCCCGGCATCCAAAAGCTGCATGCAAAGCTCATCCAGTCTGACCAGCGATATAGCATACCCGCTCGAAAGAAAAGAAAGTGTTTTAAGTCCGCAATCCAATGAATCCAGATTCAGGTCATCTACAGGCACGAACAGCAGCTCCTTTTTTTGTCCTGCCATAGTACTTTATGACAATTGAGGGAAGGGGTCAGGCTTGACATTTTGATATTCATCCCTTAGATTTCATGCATGGCTCGTAAACTACTCTTCCATTTTTTAACAGCTTTTCTCTCCACTTCAGGATTCTCCTCCATCGGTGTGGTGTGGTGCGGTTTCCGCCTGGCGTCTGTTACCAGAGATTCATTGCAACCCCAATGTTTGGCTTCGCAGGATGCCTGAATTCCGTAGGTATCTGCGCTGGGATTGGAACGAAGAAAACAAATCCAAAGGAAATTATCCAGATCTTTCGCGCAAAATTCACTGTCATCCACTAAAACGATCCAGGCAAGTCCTTTTTGAGAAAACAGCCCGGGATTTAAGACGTCCATCTCAGCGCAGAATTTTTCCACTTCTTCCGATCGATCTTCTTTGGAGCCATGTTTTACTCCTCCATCATCCAGGTTGTAGGAAGGGGCTTCGACTGCAATAATTCCGGGAAGGATCAACCTTGGTTTACCATAACCATCCGGAAGGGCAAATCTTTCCGGAACTTGATTGCAAAGCTCACACCGTTTTTCACCGGCAACAGCGATGACGAGTTTGGATCCCTTATGCAGGTCATGGCCTGTATAATCCAGGGTGTCCATTGTCGTATTGGTTTGAAAATGAAGGTTTTCCCGCCAATCCACTCGTTGTAAAATATGCTGCATATAAGACCTGACATCCGAGGCAACAAGCTCCGGGTTGTCTTCACCGGCACAGATAACCAAGTATTTTGTCAAAGAAATTTGATTGAAGCCAAGTAGCGCATTCGCTTGGGTTAATATTTCCCGAGGTTCTCTTCGGTCATAGGGAACATATCGCTCGGATCCGATGGCTAACAGTAGACTGTGTACTCCAGCGGCATCCACAGCATGAACCCCACGTACCCCTTTTACCTGGGTGGGAAGGATATTTCCGGTTAATCGGTGAACGAATTTACCAAATGTACTGTCTTCCTGAGGTGGTCTTCCTACCACAGTAAAAGGCCAAACCGCGTTTTTACGGTGAAAAACCTTCTCGACCTTCAGGTAGGGAAAAGGGTGTTTTAGAGAGTGATATCCCAGGTGATCGCCAAATGGGCCTTCCGGTTTTGTATCAGGCCCCACTGTTCCTAAAATACAGAAATCCGCATCTGCTGAAATTACCCAGCCGTCAATTAAAGTGTAACGAAAACGTCCGGCTGCGAGCATACCGGCAAAGGTGAGTTCACTCATACCTTCCGGCAAAGGCATCATGGCTGCGACAGTATGAGCTGGGGGGCCGCCTACAAAAATACTGACCTTAAGCTCCTTCCCGGATTCTATTGCCTGCGTATGATGAATTCCAATCCCTCTGTGAATCTGGTAGTGCAACCCCACTTCACGATCAGGAATATATTCATTACCTGACATTTGTACCCTGTACATTCCCAGATTGGATTTTAAAATACTCGGCTTATCCGTGGGCGGCAGAGAGCATACCTGGGGAAGGGTGATAAAACTACCTCCATCCAAAGGCCAGCAATGGATCTGTGGGAGGTCCTGTATACGACATTCACATTCTAATACGGGTATCTTGTTTTTCCAGCCGGAGTTCATGCCGGCCTTCACTTCACTCAGACGAGCTGTTTGGGGAAGGCCGGATCGTACATGTCGGGGAAGGGAATGGAAAGCGGTTTCGGGAAGGGTAATCCATTTCTTGGGTTGGCGTAGAAGAGGGAGCGGATCACTCCAGGCTTCCAATAAAAGTTGCAAAGGTTTCAAAGATCTTTTGAAGAGAAACTCCATGCGATCCATGGTTCCAAAAATATTGGAAGCCCCCGGAAAATTTGAGCCTTTGATATTTTCAAATAAGATGGCTGGACCATTTTCCCGGTGTACTTGACGATGAATGGCGGCCATTTCCAGATATGGGTCGACTTCCTCCCGGATTCTCAGTAGTTGACCGGTTCGTTCCAGGTCATCGATACATTCCAAAATAGAATTATGCACGTACCAAAACCTCTCCAAAAAATAAAATTAAACCGGTATCATGTTATGCCAGTATTTCCATACGGCTTCATCACACCGGGTAGGGCAGGAGCTTTACGGCTCCATTCCCACTAAGAACCGTGCGTGATAGTTTTCCCATCACACGGCTCAAGCATCTCAAAGGCAGCCCTTAGAGCCTGTTTGAAAAGTCTATAAATGCTGCATTGAGGAGTCCAAAATGGAGAAAAATGATTCCTCCAAGGCTTTTTTTCTAAAAATCCGGCACTACGTTGGAGGCTTTAACCGCCCAAAAGGGAGTTTTCAAACAGCCTCTCAGGGAATCATCCTTTGCAAATGTGACAGCTTTCGCTGAATCATCTGGAGATCATTCCAGGCGCCTTTTTTCATATCCGGGTATTTTATTAGAAAGGCTGGGTGAAAGGTGGGCATTATAGGTGTGCCGTGAAAATTGTGGAAGCGTCCCCTGAGCTTTAGGATTTCTTTGTCTGTTCCAAGCAGGGATCTGGCTGCGAAATCGCCCATTAAACAGATTATCCGTGGCCGGACAATTGCGATCTGTTTCATGAGAAAAGGGAGGCAGGCCGTGATTTCGTCAGCAGACGGTTCATGGCCTGCCGGCGGGACACATTTAATGACATTTGTAAGATATACTTTGTCCCGTTTTAAATTGATGGCCTTAAGCATTTTGGTCAGGAGTTCTCCGGGTTCACCGCAGAACGGTGTTCCCTGGCGATGATCTTCGCTGCATGGCCAATCTCCGACAATGAAGAGTGATTGCTCGGGATATTGGGCGTTTACTTTGTTTGTTTCGTGATTATCGAAAACAATACGGTTGGGGGAACTGTGCAGCCCGCATCGAGTGCATTCCATGGTTTCATTTCGGATACCCTCCAGGGTGGCGCCTTCCTCCGGCAATAGGACGGTAGGAATTTTGACGCTGGGCCTGGCTGGTTTTCCTGCAGCATGCGAATCAGGATAAATCGGTTTATCCTTTTCCGGTTTGGCTGCAAGAAACTCTTTAATTCCAGGGGTCCCGGCATAGTATTCCAGCCCCAGGGACTGGTGAAAGTCCAGGATTCTCATGGTTTGTTGAATTATTTTTTTTACTTTTTGATCGTGCATGAGGGGGTTTTGGAATGATGAATTATGCATAACAACTAAACAGTTCCCATTTGGATTTCAGAGGTTTGGTGGCAGTAAAACCGCTTGTTTAAAAAAGGCAGAGCCTTTGGGTATGCATTCCCAGGCGGAGCCTGGGAACGAGGGCTGAAATTAGCCCCGGGAAATA